>NZ_JARHXC010000191.1:0-5152 GCF_029222405.1 Microbacterium sp. Kw_RZR3
GACGTTCGTCGCTCTCGGGATCGGTGGACTCGGGGTCGCCAGCCTCGTTCTCGATCGCGACGTCATCCCTGTGACGGGTCTCGGCCCGATCCCCGGGGTCATCGGCCTCGTGGTCGCCACAGCGCTGTTCGCCGGCGTCCTGCTCTGGGGGCTCCGAGCGGAGCCGCCCGGGTATCTCACCGCGGTCCCGTGCGGTCTCGGCGCCTACGTGGGGGAGCTCGCGGGGATCGTCGTGGGAGGCCTGTTCAGCGGGGCGGACCCCGCGCGGGCGGTCGCCGCGGCCGGGACCGTCGCCCTCGGCTGGCCCGGGGCCGTGCTCGCGGCCGCTGCGCTGCTGGCGGCGGTGTTCGGGGTGTTCCTCGTGCGCGTGCGGACCGAGCGCCCGCGGTGGACCTGGGAGGACGAAGACGACGACACCCCCTGATCGTCGCCGGGGCGCGGGTGTGACGCGCGGGAGACACGATGATCCCCGCTGCCCGGGCGTGTCGGTCTAGCGTAGGAGTGTGGAGCGGTCGCTCGAGACCCAGGTAGGCCAGGCGGTGGACGCCTGGCTGAAATGGCTGCCCCGGTGGGAGCCCGCGAACCACCGCGGCCGCATCGCGCCGTGTCGTCGGTGCTTCGGATCCCCGGTCCTCTCCGCGGCGGGTCTCGGTTCCGACGTGCCCCACGGCGTCCAGCACGGTCTGTCCACGCGCGTGAAGACGATCGTCGATCACGCCGTCGCCGAGTACACCGCACGCAACCTCCCGATGCTGCAGGCCGAACTGGACCAGCAGGCCGAGCGAAACCGCCGTCGCTCGTACCGTCCGGCGGAAGGCCTCGAGCCCGAGTTCGAGGGGTTGCCGCTCGACCCGGAGCCCGAGCCCGGAGCGCCGTTCCTCTTCACCCTCACCGGCCTGGCCGCCGAAGAAGACGCGGTGATCCCCGCCCTCCCACCGCTGTCGGATGCCGCGAAGGCGGCGCTGCGTCAGGAGGTCGGTCTCGCCGACGATTACGCGAACATGATCGGCCGCGAGGTGTGCACGATCCTGCTGCACCACCGCCTGCGCATCCAGGGTGCGATCGCCGAATACGTGGAGCCGCAGGTGGCGGCGATGCTCGACGAACTGACGCGTTCCCTCGATGCGCCGTTCGATCCGCGCGACCCCGGCGACGCGGCATCCTGAGCTTGTCCACAGCCCCCGGGATCCCGGAGGCGCCTTTGTTAGCATTGCCGGGTTGTCCGCCCGGCCAGACGCGGGCGCGTCGTCCGGGAGGGGGCACCATGCCGCAGCGCCTCCCCTCGTCGCCGCCGATCCTGCCCGGGCTCGCGTACATCCGTCCGCTCGGCTCCGGGGGCTTCGCCGACGTCTTCCTCTACGGGCAGGACATGCCGCGCCGCGAGGTGGCGGTCAAGGTCCTCCCGAGCGACGTGCGCGACCCCGACCTCCGGCGCATGTTCAACGCCGAGGCCGACGTGCTCGCGCACCTCTCGGCGCACCCCTCGATCGTCACCGTGTACCAGGCCGGGATCTCCGCTGACGGCCGGCCCTACATCGTCATGGAGTACTGCCCGGGGTCGCTCGCCCAGCGCTATCGGGTCGAGCGCATCCCCGTCCCCGAGGTCCTCGCCATCGGCGTGCGCATGGCCGGAGCCCTCGAGTCCGCTCATCACGCGGGTCTCGTGCACCGCGACGTGAAGCCGAGCAACATCCTCATCACGACGTTCGGGGCGCCGGTCCTCGCCGACTTCGGGATCTCGTCGTCGCTGGTGCGTCAGAACGCCGATGAGATGCTCGCGATGTCGGTGCCCTGGAGCGCCCCCGAGGTGATCGCCGAGCAGACCGCCGGCACCGTCTCGAGCGAGGTCTGGAGTCTCGGGGCGACCGTCTACTCGCTCCTGGCCGGGCACAGTCCCTTCGAGCGTCGTGAGCGCGGGCAGAACTCGCGCGAGCAGCTGCGTCGTCGCATCGCGCGAGCGTCGTACACCGAGATCTCCCGCTCCGACGTGCCGCCGTCCCTGCAGGCCGCGCTCGCCCGCGCGATGACACGGAACCCGCAGGACCGGCATCCGAGCGCGCGCGCTCTCGGCGAAGATCTGCAGCACGTGCAGACCGAGCTCGGCCTCGCCGCGACCCCTCTCGAGGTGCCCAGCGCCGCGTGGTCGCCGTCGGCCGGGATGGTCGACTTCTCCGACACGGCGCTGCGTGGGCCCACGCGCTCGCGCATCGAGCGCGCGGGCGCGCGCAAGGTCCGCGACCGCTCGGGCGTGACGGGTCTCGCCCGCGACGAAGACACCGACATCTCGGCTCCGGGGGCGGCGTCGCACCGCGCCCTGCCGTGGGCGCTCGCCGGAGCGACGGTCGTCGCCGCGGGCGCCGTGGTCGTCGCGGCGCTGTACGCCACGGGGGTGCTGTGATGCGGCGACGCACGGTCGTCGGTCTCGCCTCCACACTCGCGGCTGCGGCTCTCGTGATCACGGCGAGCGTCGTCTGGCCCGGCCTCGACGCCCAAGAGACCCCCGAGGTCGACACCTCGGTCTGGGCGCTGCAGACCGGAGAGGGCCAGCGATATGCCCGGGTCAACACCTCGGTGGGCGAGCTCGACACCGTGCGCTCGGCCGGAAACCCCAGCGAGGTCGCGCAGAGCCCAGACGGTGCGTACCTCTTCACCGACAGCTACAGCAAGCTCTCGCGCATCGACGAGGCCCAGCCGGCCGACCTGCAGGAGGAGCAGCTCTCCTCGGCCCCCGACACCCCCGCGGGCACGACCTCGGTGGTCACGGCGGGCGACTTCGTCGTGTACCGCACCGACACCGGCACGCTGTTCACCGGGCGACTGAGCGAGGCCGGGCAGGCGGCATCCGAACTCGATCCGTTCGGCTCCGCCGGCGGCGACTCTCCGTCGTACACCGCGGATGCCATCGCCCTCGACGACCGTGGAATGCTCTTCGCGTACTCCTCGGCGGACGGTTCCGTCATCCGCTACGACATCGCCGCCGATGAGGTGCGCGCGCGCGACGCGCTCGCCGTCGAGGTGTCCACCCCGCTCCTCTCGGCGGCCGGAGACACCTGGGTTCTCGTCGATGGCGACGCCGGGCGCGTGTGGGTGCGCGGGGCCGACCCGGTCGACGTCGCCGTGGTCGACCAGGCCGTCGTCAGCTCTCCCGATTCCGCGGGCAGTGCCGTCTACCTCGCCGATGAGCAGTCGCTGTGGGCGATTCCCGTCGACGGTTCCGGGCCGAACCGCGAGGTGGGAGGCGGTGGCACCGTGCTCGGTCAGCCCGCGAAGCCCCTCTCCCGCGGGGGCGTCGCGTACGCGGCGTGGCTGCTCCCCGGCGAGGCCGGCGGAACGCTCTGGCGTTCCGACGCGGGCGAGACGCCGCTCGATTACGCAGGGGGAACGCTTCCTGATCAGCGTCGTCCGGTGTTCGTCGCGACCGACCACGCCGTGATCCTGAATGAGACGCGCAGCGGCTGGGTGTGGACCGTCCCGAACGGCGCGCTCGTCGCGTCGAGTCAGAACTGGAGCCTCGACGACCGGACGGAGCAGGCCGCGGTCCAGAGCGACGAGCAGCTCAGCGTCGTTCTCGATCCCAAGCCCCCGATCGCGGAGCCGGACGCGTTCGGCGTGCGGGCGGGCCGCCTCGTCACCCTTCCGGTCCTGCTGAACGACCACGACCCCAACGACGACGTGCTGAGCATCGTCGGCGAGAGCGTCACGGGTCTGGATCCCGGCTTCGGTGAGCTCAGTCTCACCGACGACGATCAGCGCCTCGCGGTGCGCGTGCGTCCCGAGGCGACCGGCACGGCGACGTTCTCGTACGCGGTGACCGATGGCACGACGCCCGACGGGCTGACATCCGCCCCCACCACCGTCACGCTGACCGTCTCGCCCGAAGCCGCGAACGCCGCCCCCGTGTGGTGCGGTGTCGAGAAGTGCCTCCAGCCCTGGCCCACCCCGGAGGTCGCCCGCGGCGGCACGATCACGGTCCCCGTCCTCCCCGGATGGGTCGATCCGGACGGTGACCCGCTGCTGCTGCTGTCGGTCGACAACCCGGGCGGAGTCGGCAGCGTCACCTCGACCCCCGCGGGCGAGGTCGTCTACCAGCACGCCGACGACGGCTCCGGCGGCGAGCAGACGATCCAGCTCGACGTCACCGTCGCCGACACCCGGGGAGCCGTGGCGACGAAGCCGCTGCTGATCCGTGTCGCCCCCGACCCCGGCCTCGCCGTTCAGTCCTTCGCCGTCGTCGACACGGTGGGGTCGAGCCTCACGGTCGATGTCGGCCCGCACGTGACCGGAACCGCCGGGGCGGTCTCGCTCAGCTCGGTCCGCATCCTCGACGACGCCGCGGCCACCGCGGGTGTCATCGGCGGCAGCACGACCTTCGACTTCACCGCCTCGCAGCCAGGCGTGTACCGGGTCGATTTCACGGTCTCCGACGGGGGACGGGATGCCACGGGCACCGCCCGCATCACCCTCCTGGCCGCGGACGCCCCCGCGCAGTTGTCGACCGCCCCCGTCGTGGCGTTCGTCCGCCCGCAGGAGGACGCCACGCTCGACGTGTTCTCCGCGGTGTCGAACCCGACCG
The DNA here is from genome assembly GCF_029222405.1 of Microbacterium sp. Kw_RZR3. NCBI lineage: Bacteria > Bacillati > Actinomycetota > Actinomycetes > Micrococcales > Microbacteriaceae > Microbacterium > Microbacterium sp. Kw_RZR3. Next base: position 4,574 of record NZ_JARHXC010000191.1, read on the forward strand.
GGCGGGTCCTCCTGCTGAGCGACGTCGTCGCCGCGGCCGAGGACGGCGCCTCGCTCAGCGTCGACACGGTCGGCCAGAACGATCTCCGCGTCTCGGGGAGCACCGCGACGGGCGAAGCCGGCCTTCTGGGCACCGTGACCTACAGCGTGAGCGACGGCACCGACGACGAGGGTGCCCGCGTCACCGGCGAGGCGACGGTGTACCTGCTCCCTCCGGCGCCCGAGATCGCCCCGATCGCGGTCGACGACACCGTCACCGTGCGCGCCGGCGCCCAGGTCGACATTCCGGTGCTCGACAACGACGTGTCGCCCGCCGGCGGACGACCCACCCTCGATCCGGCGAGCGTGAGCGCGCAGCCGGCCAGCGACGCCCTCGCCTTCGCCTCGGGCGGCGTGCTGCGCTACCTCGCGCCGACCACTCCCGGCTCGTACGAAGTGACGTACCGGGTGTACACGACGGGCGCTCCGTCGCTGTGGGACGAGGCGACGGTGCGCATCACCGTCCTCGGCGACGACGCGAACCGCGCGCCGGTGCCCGACACCCTGCAGGGCCGGGTGCTGAGCGGCGGGACGACGACGA
>NZ_JARHXC010000192.1:0-3308 GCF_029222405.1 Microbacterium sp. Kw_RZR3
GAGAAGCTCGCGCGCGAAGACGTGGAAGAGATCGAGAGGTCCACGGAGGGCGCCGTCGCCGCGCACATCCGCTCATCGCAGAACACCGGCTCCGCGCTCGACGTGACGATCCTCGCGGTATCCCGCCTCGCGCAGAACGGCAACGACGCCGCCACCGCATCACTCCGACGCGTGCGCGAGCTCTGGGAAGAGAGCCTGCGGGGCCACACCCGCGACGAGACCGCACTGCAGATCGTGCTGCTCGTCAGCGACGGCCTCTACTTCAACGCCGTTCTCGACCTCAACGCCGTCCCGAGCCCGCGGGTCGAGGGTGCTGACCTCGACAAGCTCATCGCCGCGGTCGTCGCGGCGACCACCTGAACGACGGGTGACCGGCGCATCCATCCAGGATGCGGCCAGCGAGCCGCGCGCCGAAGAGGCCACCGTCCTGACCCCTCGCGGGCTGCTCGCATCGTCGCCCAGGCCGTCACGCCATGAACACCCCGTACAGAACCATCCCGGAAACGACGAAGGGGGCCGCTCCCGCGACCCCCTCCCCCGAACGCTGTCGCGTCAGTCTTCGACGATGTCGATCTGCCGGAACAGGTCGGCGCCGACGGCCTCGCGCATGGCGCCGAGGATCTCGTCGGGCACGGGCGAATCGACGGTGAGGACCGAGAGCGCACGGCCCGTAGCATCCGGAGCCGCCACCTGGAGACCGGCGATGTTGATGCCCGCCTCGCCCAGCTTCTGGCCGTAGATCGCGACGATGCCGGGGCGGTCGGCGTAGCGCATCACGAGGTGGTGCTTCTCGATCGGCACCTCGATGTCGTAGCCGTTGATGGCGACGACCTTCGGCACCATGCGGGTTCCGGCGAGCGTGCCGGCCACCGTCAGGGTCGAGCCGTCGGCGAGCGTGCCGCGCAGGATCGTGATGTTGCGGTAGAGCGGGCTCTCGGCCTCGACGACGAGCCGCGCCTCGACCCCGCGCTGTTCGGCGAAGAGCGGAGCGTTCACGTACGACACGCTCTCGCTGACGATGCGGCTGAAGTACCCCTTCAGCGCGGCGAGGCGGTAGACGCTCACGTCGTAGGCGGCGAGCTCGCCGCGCACCTCGATGTCGAGGCTGGTGAGGGCGCTGTCGGCGAGGCCGCTGAAGAACTGGCCGAGCATCTCGACGAGCGCGATACCGGGACGCACGAACGGGTCGATCGCGCCGCCGGCGACGTTCACGGCATCCGGAACGAGGTCGCCCTCGAGGGCGAGCTTGACGGAGCGGGCGACGGAGACGCCCGCCTTCTCCTGCGCCTCCTCGGTGCTGGCGCCGAGGTGCGGGGTGACCACGACGTTCGGCAGGTCGAGGAGCTTGCGCGCCGGGCCGCCCTCGGCGGGAGGCTCGGTCGAGAACACGTCGAGGCCGGCACCGGCGATCTCGCCGGCGGTGAGGGCGTCGAACAGCGCCTCCTCGTCGATGAGGCCACCTCGCGCGACGTTGATGACGTACGCCGTCTTCTTCATGCGGCGCAGCTGCTCGGCGCCGATCATTCCCGTCGTCTCGGGCGTCTTGGGCATGTGGATGGTGACGAAGTCGCTCTGCTCGAGGAGCTCGTCGAGCGAGACGAGCTGCACACCGAGCTGCTGAGCACGAGCCGCGGTGACGTAGGGGTCGTACGCGATCACGCGCATGTCGAACGCCTGCAACCGGGCGGCGATCAGCGCACCGATGCGTCCGAGACCGATGATGCCGATCGTCTTCTCGAACAGCTCGGTACCGGTGAACGAGCTGCGCTTCCACAGGCCCTGCGCGAGCGAGGAGTGGGCAGCCGGGATGCGGCGGGCGAGAGACAGCACGTGCCCGACGGTGAGCTCGGCGGCCGAGATGATGTTGGAGGTCGGCGCATTGACGACCATGACTCCGGCCGCGGTGGCCGACTTGATGTCGACGTTGTCGAGGCCGACACCGGCACGGGCGACGACCTTGAGCGACGGCGCTGCGGCGAGAGCCTCGGCGTCGATCTGGGTGGCCGAGCGCACGAGCACCGCGTGCGCGTCGGCGAGGGCCGAGAGCAGCGCGGGGCGGTCGGTCCCGTCGACGTTGCGCACGTCGAAGTCGGGGCCGAGCGCGTCGATCGTGGCGGGAGAGAGTTCTTCGGCGATGAGCACGACGGGCTTCGTCACGGATGCGTCCTTCGAAACGGTGCTGGGGGTCTGACGCGCACCGTCGCGCACCGCCGGCGCGAACCGGGCGCGCGACCCGTGCGGGCCGTCTGCCAGCCTAGCGCGGAGGCGCACGGATGCCGGACCGTGTGACACCGAGGGGGGTGGCCTACGACGACGTGCGCGGAGCCGGGCTTACGACCCGTACAACCCGTACGACGTCGTCCCGTACCCCACGATCGCGAGCCAGAAGGCCGCCGACAGCGTCAGGCCTGCCAGCAGCACGAGGGCGAACTCGCCCGCCTTCCGACGCGCGCCGATCGCGAAAGCGACGCCGAACGCGATGAGCGGGAAGACGATCGGCAGGCAGTAGACGAACCAGCCGAGGCCGTTGAGTCCGAGCGGCCCGTTGACCTGGAGGATGAGCAGCGCGACCGAACTCCACACGACGTACGCGTAGAACAGTCCGAAGATTCCCGCGATCGTGACGACGAGCCACGTCGGCAGGTGACGGGTGCGGGCGACGGCGCTCATGCGAGAGATCCCATCGACAGGAACGGCCAGGGCACGAGCAGGACGATGCCCAGGATCAGCAGCAGGAATCGCTGCCACGTGCGCCACGAGCGCGTGAGCACGAGGACCGTCACGAACCACACGATCGGGGCGAGGGTGGCCCCGATCGTCATCGCGACGACGGTCACGTCCGGGATGGGGATGCCGAGACTCTGGAGCTGGCGTCCCGAAAGCAGCCAGCCGAGCGCGAAGAGCAGGAACGTCGCCGCCACCATGCCGATGCCCACGAGGCCGACGTTTCCGAGCGGCGCGGAGTGCGCGGCATCCGGAGTCGCATTCGAAGAAGAATCGACGGATGCCGCGGCCTCGGGCGCGCGCGGCGCCTCGCGTGTCGGCGGCGCATCCGAAACAGGGGGCTGAGGCACGAGCGGTTCCGGTCCCGCGACCGGCTCCCCCACCGGGTCGGGCGTGCGCTTGTCGCCGACGTCGAGAGTGGGATCGTCGTCACCGCCCCACGAGAGGGCGTCATCATCGCGCGGTGTGCTCACGATCCCACGGTAGCGGCGCTCCCCCGCGACCGGGCCACGCCCCGCCGGGCGCCGCGTCCGCGGCATCCGGGGCGAGAAAACCCCATGCAACGGCGAACGCCCCGGAACCGA
>NZ_JARHXC010000193.1:0-10557 GCF_029222405.1 Microbacterium sp. Kw_RZR3
GAGCGACGTCAGCGGCGCCGAGAGGGTGCGCTCGTGAGTGAACGTCGCGTTGCACGCGTGCAGCTCGAGTCTCCCGTGCCGCAGCTCGACCGCCTCTTCGACTACGCGGTGCCACACCCCCTCGTGGCGGATATCGCCCCGGGAGTGCGGGTGAAGGTGCCGTTGCGCTCCGCGGGACGCATGATGGATGCCTTCGTCGTCGATGTCGTCGCGGACGACGGCACGGAGCGCCCGCTGTCGTCGGTCGAAACCGTCGTGTCACCGATGCCCGTGCTCCCGGAGCGGCTCTATACGCTCGCCCGGCGCGTCGCCGACCGCGCCGCAGGTTCGGTGAGCGACGTGCTGCGCCTCGCCGTGCCCAAGCGCATGGTCCGCGCCGAGAAGGCCTGGGCCGCTGCGCCACCACCCCAGACGCCCGAGGTCGTCCCCGCCGCGCGCGAGCGGTCCGCGGCCCTGATGAAGCCGTACCCCGGCCTCGCCGACGCCCTCGACGGCGGCGAGCGCCTCGCTCTCGACGCACCGCCCTACCCGCACCCCGAGCTCCCGCGCGGCGCCTGGGCCGATCTGCTCGCCGCAGCGGCGGTCCACACCCTGGCGCGGGGCAAGAGTGCCGTCCTCGTCGTACCCGACTACCGTGACCAGGCGCAGCTGCTCGCGGCGCTGAGCGAGCTGGTGACTCCGGATGCCATCGTCCGAGACGACGCGGATCAGTCCGGCCCCGCCCGCTACGCGCAGTACCTCCGCACCCTGGCGCCCGTGCCGTGCATCGTCGTGGGCCGTCGTTCCGGCGTCTACGCTCCGGCGCACGACACCGGCCTGGTGGCCATCTGGGACGACGGCGACTCCCTGCTGTCGGAGCCGCTCGCCCCCGGTGTCCATGCCCGCGACGCCGCTCTCGTCCGACAGGAGCTCGAGGGGTCGGCCCTCGTCTTCGCGGGCCACACCCGCACCACCGACGTCCAGCGTCTTGTCGACGTCGGGTACGTGCGCGAGATCGCTCCCTCTCGACGCGTCAGCCCGCGCGTGGTTCTGAGCGCCACGCGTGAGGGGGAGCAGCGTCAGGCGCGCGTGCCGTCGTCGGCGTTCGCGGCCGCGCGCGAGGCGTTGCAGAGCGGTCCGGTGCTCGTGCAGGTCGCACGGCCCGGATACGCCCCGTCCCTGGTGTGCGCGGACTGCCGTCGTCCCGCCCGCTGTCAACACTGTGCAGGGCCCCTGCGAGCCGCTCGGCCCGGTGCCGTCCCGGTCTGCGCGTGGTGCGGGCGCAGCGCGCATGCCTGGACGTGCGGGCACTGCCGCTCGACCAAACTGCGCATGGCGTCCTCCGGCAGCGAGCGCACCGCCGACGAACTGGGGCGCGCGTTCCCGAACACCCGCGTGATCATCGCCGACGGCGCCCACCCCGTCGCCGAGGTCGACGGCCATCCCGCCCTGGTCATCGCCACCCGCGGAGCCGAACCGATCGCCCGCGGAGGCTATCGCGCCGTCATCCTGCTCGACGGCGACCGCATGCTCCAGAACGAAGCCCTTCGCATCGGCGAGAGCTGCCTCCGCTGGTGGTCGAACGCCGCAGCTCTGGCCGCACCGGGGGCACCGGTCCATCTGGTCGGGGTGGCCGGCCCGGTCGCTCGCGCATTGGCGACGTGGACGCAGCCCGCGTACGCCCGCGCCGAGCTTGCGGACCGGGTACCGCTGCGGATGCCTCCCGCCGTCCGTGTCGCGAGCGTCGACGGACACGCCCGCAACGTCGACACCCTTCTGTCGTCGCTGCGCGAAACGGTGCCCGACCTCGACCCACTCGCGATCCTGGGTCCAGTGGACACATCCGAATCGCCCGACGTGTCGACCTCTCGCGCGCTGGTGCGTTTCGACTACGCGCACGGCAAGGCTGTGGCCGAGGCGTTACGCGCCGGCGTCATCGCCGACGCCCTCCGCGCTCGTACCTCCCGCAAAGATCGCGGACCGAAGCAGCGCAGTACGCTCAGAGTTCGTCTCGACATCCCCGAGCCCGACCTCTGAGCGGCGTGCGACCCCGTCCGTCCGCTCCCGAGAGTCTGAGGAGACCCATGCGCCTCGTCTTCGCCGGCACCCCCGCCGTCGCCGTTCCCTCACTGCGAGCCCTGGCATCCGGCCCGCACGAGATCGCGGCCGTCGTCACCCGCGGCGACGCCCCCCTCGGACGCAAACGCGTGTTGACACCGTCACCCGTCGCGCAGGCGGCCGTCGACCTCGGCCTCCCCGTCATCAAGGCCGACCGCCTCGACGCCGAGACGACCGAGCGCATCACCGCGCTCGAGCCGGACCTGGGAGTGATCGTCGCGTACGGCGGGCTCGTGCGGGAGCCCCTGCTGACGACCCCGACGAACGGGTGGATCAACCTGCACTTCTCGCTCCTTCCGCGGTGGCGAGGGGCCGCGCCGGTGCAGCGCGCTCTCATCGCGGGCGACACGGTGACCGGCGCCAGCGTGTTCCAGCTCGTGGCCGCCCTCGACGCCGGCGATGTCTTCGCCGAGGAGCGCTACGAGATCCCCGGCGACGCGACGGCGGCCGAGGTGCTCGACGACCTCGCCGGAATCGGCGCTCCGCTCCTCGCCCGGGTGGTCGACGCCATCGCCGGCGGCACGGCCGTCAGCGCACCGCAACAGGGCGAGCCGACCCTCGCCCCCAAGCTCACGCTCGAGGATGGTGCGCTCGATTTCACACAGGATGCCGATGTCCTCCTGCATCGGATCGCCGGGGTCACGCCCGAGCCGGGCGCGCACACCACCCTCGACGGCGCGCGCTTCAAAGTGCTGCGCGCCGTGAGCACCGATGAGCCGCCCCTTCCGCCCGGCCGGGTCACGGCATCCGGCAAGAACGTGATCGTCGGAACCGGATCCCGCCCGCTCCGCCTTGTCACCGTCCAGCCGGCGGGTAAGGGGGCGATGGCGGCGGGCGACTGGTTCCGCGGTCTGCGGACGAGCGAGCCGGTGCTGGGCGCATGAGCGTGCAGGGAGCGCGCGCCGTCGCGTACGAGGTTCTCCGGGCGGTCTCGGGTGACGAGGCGTACGCCAACCTGTTGCTGCCGCACGCGATCGTGCGGGCGAACCTGGATGCCAAGGACGCGGGCCTCGCGACCGAACTGACCTATGGCACCCTCCGGCGCCGGGGGACGTACGACGCGATCATCGCCCTCGCCGCCGACCGCAGCGTCGAACGCATCGATCCCGCCGTGCTCGACGCCCTGCGCCTCGGCGTACACCAGCTGCTGTCGACCCGTGTCGCCTCGCACGCCGCCGTGAACGAGTCGGTCGAACTGGCGCGCCGTCACGGGGGAGGGAAGGGCGCCGCCGGCTTCGCCAACGCCGTGCTGCGGCGCGTCTCGCGCGATACCCCGGGCGAGTGGATGGACCGCATCGCCGCGGCCGCGCGCAGCGACGACGAGCGCATCGGCGTCACCACCTCGCACCCGGTCTGGATCGTCCGGGCCCTGCGCCGCGCGCTCACGGCCGAGGGTCGTGCCGACGAGCTCGCCGAGCTGCTCGATGCCGACAATGTCGCTCCGCGGGTGGCGATGGTCGCCCTCCCCGGTCTCGCTGAGGCCCCCGACGACGCCACGGCCGCGCGCTTCGCCCCGACCGCGTTCACGACGCACGGCGGGGGAGACCCCGAGGGTCTCATCCGCGCGAGCGAGGGACGGATCCGCGTGCAGGACGAGGGGTCCCAGCTCGCCGCGCTCGCCCTGAGCCGGGCGCTGCCGGTGCGGGACGGCGAACGCTGGCTCGACCTCTGCGCGGGCCCCGGCGGGAAGACCGCCCTGCTCGCGGCGGAGGCCCTCGCGCACGGGGCGCAGCTCGATGCGAACGAGATCGCGCCCGCGCGGGCCGGACTGGTGCGGCAGGCCGTGGCATCCGTTCCCCTCGACGTGCCGGTCAGCGAGGAAGACGGACGGCAGCGCGCCGCGCGGAGTCCCGAGCAGTACGACCGCATCCTCGTCGACGCGCCGTGCACGGGCATCGGTGCGCTCCGACGTCGGCCGGAGGCGCGGTGGCGCAAGGTCCCGTCCGACGTCCCCGACCTGACCGCGCTGCAGCAGGAGCTCGTCCTGGCCGCGTTCGAGGCGCTCAAACCCGGCGGTGTCGTGGCGTACGTGACGTGCTCGCCCCACCTCGCCGAGACCTCGGGCGTTCTCGCCGAGGTCAAGCGCACCCTCGGGGACGCTGTTGAAGAACTCGACGCCCGGGCCGTCGTGCGTTCGGTGGCGCTGCACGAGATCGACCTCCCCGACCAGGCGGACGGCTCGCTCCGCGCGCAGCTGTGGCCCCACCGGCACGGAACGGACGCGATGTCGATCGCGCTCCTCCGCAAGCGTTGACATCATCTCCGGGCGGCGCACGCACATAATGGTCGGGTGCCTACCGACGCCCCGCGCATCAATCCGAGCATCCTGGCCGCCGACTTCGTGAACATGGAGGCCGAGCTCGCGCGCATCGCGGGCGCCGACTTCGTGCACGTCGACGTGATGGACAACCACTTCGTGCCGAACCTCACGTTCGGGCCGCAGATGGTGGGGCGCATCCAGGAGACGAGCCCGGTCCCGCTCGACGTGCACCTCATGATCGACGACCCCGATCGGTGGGCGCCCGCGTACGCCGAGCTGGGGGCAGCATCGGTGACGTTCCACCTCGAGGCCGCGGCATCCCCGATCGCCCTCGCCCGCCAGCTGCGGTCGATCGGCGCGCGGGCGGGTGTGGCTGTGAAGCCCGGCACTCCCGTCGAGAACCTGTTCGACTCGCTGAACGAGTTCGACCAGATCCTCGTCATGACCGTCGAGCCCGGGTTCGGCGGCCAGTCGTTCATGCCCGAGACCATGCCGAAGCTGCGTGCCCTCGCCGACGAGGCGAAGCGCCGCGGATCGAGCGTGTGGCTCCAGGTCGACGGCGGCATCGGCGAGTCGACGATCGCCCAGGCCGCCGAGGCGGGCGCCGACACGTTCGTCGCGGGATCCGCCGTCTTCGGCGCCGACGACCCCGACCGGGCGATCGAGTCGCTCCGCGCCGCGGCGGCGCGCCACCGCCACTGACGCGCGCCACCGCCCAGTGAGGCGAGCCAGCCCCCACTGACGCGCGCCACCGCCACTCACGCGCGCCACCGCCGCTGAGGCGCGCCACCCGCCCATAAACGCAATCCACACGCAGAAACACGCTCTCCTCGCGTTTCTGTGCGCAGACAGCGTTTATGCGCGCCCGCGGCAGCCTCGCACCATCGCGAGCGCACCCGCGCCTCTGCCCGTCGAAGGCACGCGAAGGGATGCCACGACCCCGGCGAACCGCCCGCGGACGGCCCCACCCCCGCCGACCCGATACCCTGGAAGCGTGAAGACCTTCGACGACCTGTTCGCGGAACTCAGCGCCAAGGCCGTCGAGCGACCCGAGGGCTCCGGCACCGTCGCACAGCTCGACGCCGGCGTGCACACCATCGGCAAGAAGATCGTCGAAGAGGCCGCCGAGGTGTGGATGGCCGCCGAGTACGAGTCCGACGCCGCCGCGGCCGAAGAGATCTCGCAGCTGCTCTACCACCTGCAGACCCTCATGCTCGCGAAGGGCCTGACGCTCGAGGACGTCTACCGACATCTCTGAGCCGCTCTCGCCTCCCACTCGCTCACGAACCACGAAAGCCCCCGTCATGCTGCGAATCGCCGTGCCGAACAAGGGGTCGCTCGCCGAGACCGCCGCCGAGATGCTCTCGGAGGCCGGGTACACCGGACGACGCGACTCGAAAGACCTGTACACCGTCGACCCCGTCAACGAGGTCGAGTTCTTCTACCTCCGCCCCCGCGACATCGCGACCTACGTCGGCTCCGGCGCGCTAGATGTCGGGATCACGGGCCGCGACCTCTTGCTCGACGCGCGCATGCCGGGCGCGCGCGAGGTCGAATCGCTCGGCTTCGCCGGCTCCACCTTCCGCTTCGCGGGCCGTCCCGGACGCTTCACCGACGTGCAGGACCTCGAGGGTCTCCGCGTCGCGACCGCCTACCCGGGCCTCGTCGACGCGTTCCTCGACGAGCGCGGCATCGCGGTCGACATCGTGCCCCTCGACGGCGCGGTCGAATCCGCCGTCCAGCTCGGAGTGGCGGATGCCGTCGCCGACGTCGTCTCGACCGGCACGACGTTGCGTCAGGCGGGGCTCGAGATCTTCGGGCCGGTGCTCCTCGAGAGCGACGCCGTGCTGATCTCGGGACCGAACGAGGCCGACGGTACCGAGACACTGCTGCGGCGCTTGCGCGGGGTGCTCGCCGCGCGCAAGTACGTGCTCGTCGACTACGACCTGCCCGCGAACCTCGTCGACCAGGCCATCGCCGTGGCCCCGGGTCTGGAGTCCCCGACGATCTCGCCGCTGCGCGACCCCGAGTGGGTGGCCGTGCGCGTGATGAGCCCGCGCCGCGACGTCAACCGCGTCATGGACGAGCTGTACGCGATCGGGGCGCGCGCGATCCTCGTCACCGAGATCCTCGCCGCGAGGCTCTGATGACCCTCGCGCGCCGCGTCATCCCGTGCCTCGACGTCGCGGGAGGCCGCGTCGTGAAGGGCGTGAACTTCCTCGACCTGCGCGACATGGGCGACCCGGTCGAGCTGGCGAAGCTCTACTTCGACCAGGGCGCTGACGAGGTCACCTTCCTCGACGTCACCGCCACGGTCGACGAGCGGTCGACGACCTATGACGTCGTCCGCCGCACCGCCGAGCAGGTCTTCATCCCCCTGACCGTCGGTGGGGGAGTGCGTTCAGCCGATGACGTGGCCCGGCTTCTCGCCGTGGGAGCCGACAAGATCGGCGTCAACTCCGCAGCGATCGCCCGCCCTGCGCTGATCGATGAAATCGCCGACCGCTTCGGCGCGCAGGTCATCGTGCTGTCGCTCGACGTCAAGCGGGCGGCATCCACACCCTCCGGCTTCGTCGTGACCACCCACGGCGGGCGCACCGAAACGACCCTCGACGCGCTCGACTGGGCGCGCGAGGCCGTCGAGCGCGGAGCCGGAGAGCTGCTCGTCAACTCGATCGACGCCGACGGCACGAAGCAGGGCTTCGATCTCGAACTCGTGCGTCTCATGCGCCAGATCGCGGCGGTCCCGGTGATCGCCTCCGGCGGCGCGGGCGCCCTGGAGCACTTCGCCCCCGCGGTGCAAGCCGGTGCCGACGCCGTGCTCGCGGCATCCGTGTTCCACTCCGGTCAGCTCACCGTCGGACAGGTGAAAGACGCCATGGCCGCCGAAGGAATCGAGGTGCGCCGATGAGCGTCGACCGCGTCACGTACAACGCCGACGGCCTCGTCCCCGCCGTCATCCAGCAGTTCGACTCGCGCGAGGTGCTGATGATGGGGTGGATGGATGCCGAGGCCCTGAACCGCACGCTCACCACCGGCCGTGTGACCTTCTGGTCGCGCTCGCGTCAGGAGTACTGGCGCAAGGGCGATACGTCGGGTCACATCCAGATCGTCAAGGGTGCGCGGCTGGACTGCGACGGCGACACCCTGCTGATCGAGGTCGACCAGGTCGGCGCGGCATGCCACACGGGTGACCACACCTGCTTCGACGCCGACGACCTGCATCCGGTCGTGGGGGAGCGCTGATGCGGCGTCCCCGCTCGCTCGCCGTCGTCGCGATGCTCCTCGCCGGGGCGATCGGCGTCATCGGATCGACCCAGACCTGGATCGACGTCACCCTCGACGACGGCGCGCAGCAGACCCTCGCCGTGCCCGGCTCGGACGCCCTCCCCGTCCTGACGCCCTTGAGCCTGGCCGCGCTGGCGCTCGGTGCCGCGTTGTCGATCGCAGGCCCCGTCGTGCGGTACGTCTTCGGCGCCATCGGCCTCGCGATCGCCGCGCTGACAGGTTTCGGCGCCGCGCAGATCGTCTTCGCGACACCCGTGTCCGCCACCGCAGCGACGGTGACCGACGCCACGGGGATCTCGGGAGTGGATGCCGTCGGCGACCTCGTCGCGGGACTGTCGCTGACCCCCTGGCCCGCCGTCACACTGGTGGCCCAGATCCTGCTCGCCGCCGCCGCCGTCTTCACCCTCGTGACCGCGCGTCGGTGGGGGTCGAATGCGGGCCGGAAGTACCGCACGACCGGCGACTCCGCGGCGGAAGCCTCGCGCCCGCAAGACGCGATCGACTCGTGGGACGATCTGTCGCGCGGGGACGACCCGACTGCCTGAAGCATTCTCCGCCTGAGTGTTGAATTCAGACTTGCTGTGATTTAGCTGAACACGATAGCTTTGCGCCAGGGATCCGGCCGGTGCGTTTCGCGGCCTGATCTCCGGGCGGGGCGCTACCCGAGCGCGGACCCGCATATGGGGGAGTCAGCATGCGCGCGCGCCGCTATCCGTACGTCCACTTGCGTCTACGAGGGGCACGCAACAATCACCGCGCCGCTGCGGCGATGCTCATCGCTGTCGCGCTCAGCATGGGGAGCGTGCCCGCCGCCTGGGCTGACCCGACACCGTCGCCGACGTCGACCGTACGCACGAATGCCGCAGCCTTCACCGTGACGCCGAAGCCGACCTTCACCGGGTCGATGACGGTGGGCTCGAAGCTGACCGCGGTCACGGGGACGTGGAAGCCCGCGCCGGACTCGTTCGCGTACCAGTGGCGACGCAACGGAACGCTGATCGCCGGTGCCACCGCCCCGACATACAAGCTGGCCGCCCAAGACGCGGGCACGAAGATTACCGTGACGGCCATCGGCATTAAGACCGGGTACCCCCGCACCTCGGTCACGAGCGACGCCAAAGCGGCCACGACGGCCTCATTCACCACAGCGCCCGCACCGACCATCACCGGGAAGGCCGCAATCGGCTCGACTCTGACCGGCGCGACAGGGACGTGGACGCCGACGCCCGGCACCTTCACCTATCAGTGGAAGCGGGGCGGGGCAGCGATCTCGGGAGCGACCGCGACGACGTACCGCGTGGTCGCCGCAGATGCGGGAGCATCGATCACCCTGACCGTGACGGCGTCGGCTCCCGGGTACAGGACGACGGCTCGGACCAGTTCGGCTGTCGCGATTCCCGCACGCACATTCACGACGACTCCCGTTCCGACGTACAGCGGCAAGATGACCGTCGGATCGACCCTCACGGCAGCGCCGGGCACCTGGGCACCGGTGCCCGACTCCCTGACGTACCAGTGGAGCCGCGACGGCGCTGCAATTACGGGGGCGACGTCCCAGACCTACACGATCGCCCCCGCGGACAGCGGCAAGAAGATCACGGTCACCGTGACGGCCCGCAAAGCCGGCTACACCCCGGCGTCGAAGACCAGCGCCGCGCAGACCTCGGCTCCGGCTCCCTTCACCAGCGCTCCCTCCCCCTCGATCACCGGCACGGCGAGCGTGGGGTCGACCGTTCGGGCCGTGACCGGCACGTGGGCACCCGTGCCCGCGACATTCGCCTACCAGTGGAGGCGCAACGGAACGGCGATCGCCGGAGCGACCGCATCCACGTATCGGGTGGGGACAGCGGATGCCGGGACCCGGCTGAGTGTCAGCGTGACGGCGTCAGCTCCGGGATACGTGACGACGACCCGCGTCAGCTCGTCTACTTCGGTGCCGACGTTGACGTTCGCAACCGTTCCTGTTCCGACGTTCTCAGGCACACCGACTGTCGATTCCGTGCTCACCGCTTCCACGGGGTCGTGGGCACCCACGCCCGACTCCTACACGTTCCAGTGGAACCGGGGCAGCAGCCCGATCGCCGGCGCGACAGCGTCGACCTACCAAGTCGTCGCGGCCGACGTGGGCTCTGCGATCACCGTCACCGTGACAGCACGCAAAGCGGGTTACACCGCTGCCGCGGCGACCAGTACCGCGGCGACGGTGGGCGCGGCGACCTTCACGAGCGCCCCGACGCCTGCGGTGACGGGGCTGGCCCGCGTGGGGGGAACCCTGTTCGGCGTAGTGGGGACCTGGGCACCCCAGCCGAGCAAGCTGACGTACCAGTGGACGCGTAATGGCATCGCCATCCCGGGCGCGACGTCGACCGCCTATCTCGTGACCACGGAGGATCGCGGCGCCCAGCTGCGATTCACGGTCACGGGGTCGAAGGCCGGATACACGACGCTGAAGCGGATGAGTGCCGCCCAGACGGTTCCTGGCGTCTTCTCCTCCACCCCGACGCCGCGCATCTCCGGCACGATCGAGATCGGCAAGACGGTGACCGCCTCGACGGGAACGTGGACTCCGACCCCGGACTCGTTCGGCTACCAGTGGAAGCGCAACGGTACAGCGATCAACGGCGCGACATCGAAGACCTATGCGATCACGCAGGCTGACGCGGGAGCCAAACTCACCGTCACGGTCACCGGCATGAAGGCGAACTACGCTTCGACGAGCAAGACCAGCACGGATAAGCTCGTCCCGTCGACGGTGATCGTGCGCGTGACGAGCGACATCGTCGCGGACACGACCTGGGCCCCGACATTCCCGACGGTGTACGTCGTCTCGAAGGATGTCTCGGTGGCTCCCGGTTCGACGCTCACGATCGCGGCGGGCACTGTCGTAAAATTCGCGGAAAACACGACGTTCA
>NZ_JARHXC010000194.1:0-4631 GCF_029222405.1 Microbacterium sp. Kw_RZR3
GAGCGGGCGCGAGACGGAGACCGCCTGCACCCACCCGAGCCGACGAGACGCCTCGTCTTCGGCGGCCGGACCCCACAGGCTCGCGTCTCCGGCGGTGATGCCGGAGGCCACGAGGGATCCGACCAGACCGGGGAGCTCGGCGTCGACGACCGACTTGACGTGGCCGGTGACCTTGACCTCGAACGTCACTGCGCGGCCTGGGCGCTTCCGGCGTCGAGAGCGGTCTTGACGGTGTCCTGCAGCTCGTGCCACGAGGCGATGAACTTCTCGACGCCCTCGTCCTCGAGCGTCTGGGTCGCGTCGGCGACGTCGACACCCGCGGCAGCGAGACGGTCGAAGACCTCATGTGCCTCGACGTAAGCGCCGGTGACCGTGTCGCCGGTGATGACGCCGTGGTCGAAGGTCGCCTCGAGCGTCTTCTCGGGCATCGTGTTGACGGTGCCGGGAGCGACCAGCTCGGTCACGTAGAGCGTGTCGGGCAGGGCCGGGTCCTTGACACCGGTCGAGGCCCAGAGCGGGCGCTGGACGGTGGCACCGGCGGCCAGAAGAGCCTTCGCGCGGTCCTCGGCGAACTTCTTCTCGTAGAGCTCGTACGCGAGACGGGCATTGGCGATGCCGGCCTTGCCCTTGAGCGCCGCGGCCTCGTCGGTGCCGATCGCGGCCAGTCGCTTGTCGATCTCGGTGTCGACGCGCGAGACGAAGAATGAGGCGACCGACTGCAGGGTCGAGATGTCGTGACCGGCGGCCTGCGCCTTCTCGACACCGGCGAGGTACGCGTCGATGACCTCGGCGTAGCGCTCGAGGCTGAAGATCAACGTGACGTTGACCGAGATGCCCGCACCGATGACCTCGGTGATGGCCGGCAGTCCCGCCTTGGTCGCGGGGATCTTGATGAGGACGTTCTTGCGGTCGACCCGCGCCGAGAGGTCCTTCGCCTGGGCGATGGTGCCCTCGGTGTCGTGCGCGAGGTCGGGGGAGACCTCGATCGACACGCGGCCGTCGACGCCGTCGGTGGCGTCGAAGACCGGGAGGAAGATGTCGCACGCGTCGCGGACATCATCGGTGGTGATCGAGAAGATCGCCTCGTCGACGCTGGCATCCTGAGCGGCGAGCTCTTTCACCTGGCCCTCGTAGGCCTCGCCCTTCGAGAGGGCACCGGCGAAGATCGTCGGGTTGGTCGTCACGCCGACGACGTTGCGGGACTGGATGAGCTCGGCGAGGTTGCCGGACTGGATGCGCTGACGCGAGAGGTCGTCGAGCCAGATGCTGACGCCCGCGGCGGACAGGTCTTCGGTGGGAGTGCTCATTGTTGTGGTTCTCCTCTGATTACTTCTTGGCGGCGGCGAGCGAGTCGCGCGCGGCCTCGACGACGGCCTCAGCCGTGATGCCGAACTTCTGGAAAAGGGTCTTGTAGTCGGCCGAGGCACCGAAGTGCTCGATCGCGACCGAGCGTCCGGCGTCGCCGACGATGCCGTGCCAGCTGAGCGCGGAGCCGGCCTCGACCGACACGCGCGCCTTGACCGAGGAGGGGAGCACCGACTCGCGGTACGCCTCGTCCTGCTCGGCGAACCACTCGAGCGACGGAGCGGACACCACGCGAGCGTGGACCCCCTCGGCGGCGAGCGTCTCGCGCGCCTGGACGGCGAGCTGCACCTCGGAGCCGGTGGCGATGAGGATGACGTCGGGCTCGCCGTTCGCCGCCTCGGCCAGGACGTAGGCGCCCTTCACCGCACCCGCGGCCGACGCGAACTCGTCACCGGATGCCTCGCCCTCGCCGCGCGCGAACACCGGGATGTTCTGGCGGGTCAGGGCGATACCGGCGGGGCCGGCGGTGCGGCGGAGCATCTCGAGCCACACGATGCTCGTCTCGTTGGCGTCTGCGGGACGCACGAGAGCGAAGTTGGGGATCGCGCGGAGCGTCGCGAGCTGCTCGATCGGCTGGTGCGTCGGTCCATCCTCGCCGAGGGCGACCGAGTCGTGCGTCCAGACGAAGATCGTCGGGATGTTCATCAGCGCGGCCAGACGCACCGGCGGGCGCATGTAGTCGCTGAAGATCAGGAACGTGCCGCCGAACGGGCGGGTGGGCCCGTGCAGGACGATGCCGTTCAGGATGGCTCCCATCGCGTGCTCGCGGATACCGAAGTGCAGCACGCGACCGTAGGGGTCGCCCGACCACTCGTGCGTCGACCACTCGGACGGGATGAAGGACTTGGCATCCTTGATCGTCGTCAGGTTCGACTCGGCGAGGTCGGCCGAGCCGCCCCAGAGCTCGGGGAGCTCGGCGGCCAGCGCGTTGATGACGGTGCCGGAGGCCGCGCGGGTCGACACGTCCTTGCCGGCTTCGAAGGCGGGAAGCGCGTCGGCGATGTCGGCGGGCAGTTCGCGGGCCTGAAGGCGGTCCCAGAGCTGCTTGCGCTCGGGGTGGGCGGCGGCCCACGCGTCGAACTTCTGCTGCCAGGCGGCCTTCTCGGCCTCGCCACGCTCGACGAGCTCGCGGGTGTGGGCGATGACGTCGTCGGCGACGGCGAAGTTCTGCTCGGGGTCGAAGCCGAGCACCTCCTTGGTCGCGCGGAGTTCGTCGGCACCCAGGGCGGAGCCGTGGATCTTGCCGGAGTTCTGCTTGCCGGGGGAGGGCCAGCCGATGATCGTCTTGAGGATGATGAGCGACGGCTTGCTCGTCTCGCCCTTGGCCGCTTCGATCGCGGAGTAGAGCTCGGCGACGTCCTCGACGTACTGACCCGTCTTCTTCCAGTCGACGGTCTGGACGTGCCAGCCGTAGGCCTCGTAGCGCTTCTGCACGTCCTCGGTGAAGGCGACGTTCGTGTCGTCTTCGATCGAGATCTGGTTGGAGTCGTAGATCGCGATGAGGTTGCCGAGTTCCTGGTGGCCGGCCAGCGAGGACGCCTCGCTGGTCACGCCCTCCTGGAGGTCGCCGTCACCGGCGATGACGTAGACGTAGTGGTCGAAGGGGCTCTCGCCGGCGGGGCTCTCGGGGTCGAGGAGGCCGCGCTCGTAGCGCGCCGCGTAGGCGAAGCCGACCGAGGAGGCGAGACCCTGGCCGAGCGGTCCGGTGGTGATCTCGACGCCGTCGGTGTGGCCGTACTCGGGGTGACCGGGGGTGAGCGAACCCCAGGTGCGCAGCGCCTCGAGGTCCTTCAGCTCGAGGCCGAAACCGCCGAGGTAGAGCTGCACGTACTGCGTGAGCGAGGAGTGACCGGCCGAGAGGATGAAACGGTCGCGGCCCGGCCAGTGCGTGTCGGCCGGGTCATGCCGCATCACGCGCTGGTACAGCAGGTACGCGGCGGGAGCGAGCGACATCGCCGTTCCCGGGTGGCCGTTGCCCACCTTCTCAACGGCATCCGCCGCGAGGATGCGAGCGGTGTCCACCGCGCGCCGATCGATCTCGTCCCATTCGAAGTCCGACAACAGGGTCGCCTTTCTCGATACTTTGCGCCCGGATCACTTCCGACGCCGCACTCACCACCGTAGGAGTGGGAGAGGGGTGGGGTGTCGGCGCGGGGCGCGCGTTCACGGCCAGCATAGCGAGATCGACCGCGACCGTTGCGGTCCGTGACGGGGGTCGACAGGCGGCCGGTCGTGTGGTGGGCATGGCGTAGAATCGTGGAGGTTTCATACGCGCTACCCCGGGGGACGATGGACATCTCGACGACGTCGCACGTCATTGCGACGACCGATCGCCGCTCCGTCGGACGAACCGTTCGCGCTTACGTCGCTCTGACGAAGCCGCGTGTGCTCGAGCTCCTGCTCGTCACGACGGTGCCGGTCATGATCCTCGCGCAGGGCGGCCTGCCGAACCTGTGGCTGATCTTCGCCACGGTGATCGGCGGTTCGCTGAGCGCCGGATCCGCCGCGGCGTTCAACATGTACCTCGACCGCGACATCGACGCGCACATGCAGCGCACCGAGAACCGGCCGCTGGTCACCGGCGAGGTGTCGCCGCGGGGAGCGCTCGCCTTCGCGTGGACTCTCGCGGTGTTCTCGACCGTGTGGCTGTGGGCGTTCACCAACACCCTCGCCGCGGGTCTGTCAGCCGCGGCCATCTTCTTCTACGTCGTGATCTACACGATGATCCTCAAGCGCCGCACCGAGCAGAACATCGTGTGGGGCGGCATCGCCGGATGCTTCCCCGTGCTCATCGGCTGGTCGGCCGTGACCGGATCCCTTTCCTGGGCGCCGTTCATCCTCTTCGCGCTCGTGTTCCTGTGGACGCCTCCGCACTACTGGCCGCTGTCGATGAAGTACGCCGACCAGTACGACGAGGTCGATGTGCCGATGCTCGGCGCGACCCGTAGTGGATCGCAGGTGGGCCTCCAGGTCATCCTGTATGCGTGGGCCACCGTGGCGTGCTCGCTGCTGCTCATCCCCGTGGCATCCATGGGTCTCGTCTACACGGTCTCGGCGGTCGTCTTCGGCGGGTGGTTCATCTACGAGTCGCACCGCCTGTACTCGCGCGCCGTGCGCGGTGGAGAGCCGCGGCCGATGCGCGTGTTCCACGCTTCGATCACCTATCTCACGCTGCTGTTCGTCGCGATCGCCGTGGATCCGCTTCTGCCGTTCTGAGGATCTGACAACGAAGAAGGCGCCCGCCCCGAGATCGGCGGTTTCTAGGG
>NZ_JARHXC010000195.1:0-2493 GCF_029222405.1 Microbacterium sp. Kw_RZR3
GAGGCGTCGGTATGCATGTGTGCATGCTAGCGAGGGGGTCCGACATCGACGGGGGCTCGGGAGCCCCGGTGGGGATGGATCCGGATATTGCTCCGATGTGCAGAAGGCATCCCCGGGCGACGGTGTGCGCTGCGCGGGCGGCGGGCGAGGGATCGCCGGCATCGGGTGGCGGGAGCGGGGCCGTCGGGGTGGGCTGTCCGCGTTGGGGGTGGTCGGCGTCGATGGCCGCGCCCGCCGAACTGCCGCGGCATCCATAAACGCTGTTGGCGCGCAGAAACGCGTGGAGAGCGCGTTTATGTGAGTGAACGGCGTTTATGCGGCGCCGGTCCCTGCTCGAGGCCCCGCCCGCCCGAGGCCCCCGTCCGCCCGTGCGCTCGCCCGTCCGTCGCTCAGGTGTCTGGCTGTGTCGTGTCCGGCGCGGGCGCATTCCGTCCACCGCGGCATCCATAAACGCTGTTCACGCACAGAAACGCGTGGACAGCGTGTTTCCGGACATGGATGGCGTTTATCGGTGAGGTGGAGGGGCGTGAGAGCTCCCCCGATACGCCCTAGCGCCAGCCGAGCACCTCGCGCACGAAGGACTGCGAAGCCGGAGCTCCGTCATTCGGAATGCCGTGCATCGGCTCGCGCGACACCACCTCGCGGATGCCTCGACGCGGTCCAGAGCCGCCTTCAGCAGCGGAGCCGCGTCATTCGACGACGTCCAGCCTCGGACGCTCACGTGCGCGAAGATCACCACCTCCGAGCCCTGCTCGTGAGGACGCGCACTGGCGACGACCACCGTCGACGTGGCGTGCCGCCAGAGGCCCGGCACCACCGTCAGACCCGCACCACCGTCAGAAGCGTGTCCGACAGCATGGCATCCACGAATCCGGTGTTCCACGACGGATCCGGGTGGCCGATGCGCACGTCCTGAGCGATCCACTCCGAATCGCGCTCCCGGAGCGCCCAGGCCACACGCGATCGTCCCCGAGGTCGAAACGCTCCGCGCGCAGGGCGTCGAGCGCGAGGGACAGTGCAACCTCCGGCGTCTCGCGAAGAACAAGTCGTGCACCGCGCGCGATCCCGCCGACGGTGAACGGTCGCACGCACAGCGAAGCACCGCGGCCGCGCCAGGCCCCCACGCGCGTCAGGCGCTGCGGCGCTTCTGTGCCAGGACGATCGTCGGCTGCGCACCGTCTTCGACAGCCGCCCGCGTGATGACGACCTTCGCGATGTCGTCGGACGAAGGCACATCGAACATGATCGGCCCCAGGACGTCTTCGAGGATCGCGCGCAGGCCGCGCGCGCCGGTCTTCCGGGCGACAGCGAGGTCGGCGATCGCGCGAAGCGCGTCTTCGTCGAACTCCAGCTGCACCCCATCGAGCTCGAACATGCGCTGATACTGCTTGACGAGCGCATTGCGGGGAGCCGTGAGGATCTCCATCAGCGCGTCCTGATCGAGCGGCGAGACGGATGCCACGACGGGCAGGCGACCGATGAACTCGGGGATCAGACCGAACTTGTGCAGGTCTTCGGGCAGCGCCTCGCTGAACAGGTCGGGCGCATCTTCTTTGCGCTGCAGAGGAGCACCGAAGCCCACGCCGTGCTTGCCGACGCGCGCGGAGATGATCTCCTCGAGGCCCGCGAAGGCCCCGGCGACGATGAACAACACGTTGGTCGTGTCGATCTGGATGAACTCCTGGTGGGGGTGCTTCCGACCGCCCTGCGGGGGGACCGACGCCACGGTGCCCTCGAGGATCTTCAGGAGGGCCTGCTGGACGCCCTCCCCCGACACGTCGCGCGTAATCGAGGGGTTCTCGGCCTTGCGCGCGATCTTGTCGACCTCGTCGATGTAGATGATGCCCGTCTCGGCGCGCTTCACATCGAAGTCGGCTGCCTGCAGGAGCTTGAGCAGGATGTTCTCGACGTCTTCGCCGACGTACCCGGCCTCGGTCAGGGCAGTGGCATCCGCGACCGCGAAGGGCACGTTGAGACGCTTGGCGAGCGTCTGCGCGAGGTAGGTCTTACCGCAGCCGGTCGGCCCGAGCAGCAGGATGTTGCTCTTGGCGATGTCGATCTCTTCGGCGCGGGCCTCGGCCGGCTGCAGGGTCCCGTGCGCCCGGACGCGCTTGTAGTGGTTGTAGACGGCGACGGCGAGGGCGCGTTTCGCGGGCTCCTGCCCGACGACGTACTCCTCGAGGAACGAAAAGATCTCGCGAGGCTTGGGCAGGTCGAACTCGGCGACCTCGCCCGCAGAAGACTCGGCCATGCGCTCTTCGATGATCTCGTTGCAGAGCTCGACGCATTCATCGCAGATGTACACACCGGGACCGGCGATCAGCTGCTGCACCTGCTTCTGGCTCTTTCCGCAGAAGGAGCATTTGAACAGATCGGCGCTTTCTCCGATGCGTGCCATGCCTGTTCCTCCTCGTCACCCGGCGCCCTCACGCCTGTGTGCCACGAGCCTAACCCGTGCCCGAGCGAACAGAGGGCATTTGCGCGCACGGGGCC
>NZ_JARHXC010000196.1:0-15177 GCF_029222405.1 Microbacterium sp. Kw_RZR3
GAGGGAGCCGCGACACGCCGTTGAGGCGCGCGCGTGGCGAATCGACCGAAACGTCGTGAGAGCGCTCCCACATCCGGGTGAGCGAGGCCGCGCGTGTCGCGATGCTCGTGTCATCGCGAATGCCGATTTCGCTCGATATGCGGCGGAACTTCGTCGGGGGGCCCCTCTCGGCCGGCGAGTTCGACACCTCGACGGGCCCGGTTCCGTCACGCCTATTTGCCGCGGATAAGAAGCGGAGTGTGCGCGTTGGGCCCCTGTACAGTGGCACGCCGTATCGAGTGGCGCCTCGTGCACGTATGCATAACAGGCAATTCCGGTTTTCTCATGAGGGGGGCCTCGAGTGATCACGGTGGAAGCGAAGTGAGTCTTTTCGAGTCATACGATCTGGTTAGCGAGTCGGCGCGCCGAGTGAATGCGAGCACGTTGCCGAATGCGGCGGCCGTTCAAATCTACGACTTGAATTACGTGCGGTCATCGAGGTTCCAATCAGGTCCTCAGAATATGTCCGAAAATGACGTGATTATTCTCAGCGCAGCACTCATCTCGCATTCACGACTCGATGATATGGAAAGTTGCGAGTATCTCCTCCGCCGCTATTGGCGGAACTTCCATCTTCGTTCTAGCGTCCCTCTGGATCGTCAGTCGAGTTTCTTCCTCGAGGCGAATGCGGCGGAGGCTTATTGCTCCCTCGGAGACATCGCCGCAGGCGCTCTGCATTCGCGCCGGGCATTGAGTATGAGTGTGAGTTCGGCCGAATCCTTCCGGGCGAAGAGCGTGCTGGCTCTCTGTCAGGCGCTTCGCGGCGATATGGCCCTGGCATCCGTTCAAATCGCTGAATGCGACGCCCTCGCGGAGCGTAACGATTCTTCGTGGGCGAAGAACTCTTACATCTTGAGCGTGGCGCGGATCCTCGTCCTCGCGAACAGCGGGGATGCCGACGGTCTGCTGCGCACGGCGGCGACCCTCCGACAGATCGTCGGCGGGGGCGATCCTCTCGCGTACGCCGCCGACGTGGCCGTGGTGCAGGCGCAAGTGCTCTCCGGCGACCTCGATGAAGCGGTCTGCCTGGCCGGCGATCTGCTCGCCTGCGGATCGTCGCGCGGGCACTCGATCGTCCGCGCTCTGCTGACGAACCTGTACTTCGACACGCTGCTGCTGCGCGGCGAGCCGCGGCGGGCGCTGGCCGTGCTGAGTGCGTGCGCTCTGCCGCCTTCCCACGTAGTCTGCCTCGAGGCGAAACGCGCCATGGCGCTGGAGATGATGGGCGACTACCGCTCCGTGTTGCGCGTCACGCAACCCTGTGTGGGGCGCCTCGCCGAGCACAGCCTGCGCGCGGCAGCGGCGATCATGCTCGTGCGGGGGGTGGCTCAATACCGCCTCGGCGAGGTCGGCCGCGCGCGCCGCTCGTTGACCGACGGCTTCCGGGTGGCGGCTCGTGCGCAGCTGTCGCTGAACGCGTTCATCGGCCTCGCGGGCACCGAGCTGGACGAGGTCGCGCAGGTCGTCGGCGACCTGGTGCCCGGGGCCCGCGCCCTCGTCGCTCGGCTCGAAGAATATCGTGGGAGCCTGCCCGCCCCGCCTTCGCCGTCCTTCGTCCCGAGCTTGACGTCTCGCGAAGAGTCCCTGGCGTGGAGTATTTATCATGGCGCATCAAATAAAGATATCGCCGAAAAAGACAGCGTCAGTGTCAATACGGTGAAGACGCAATTGCGTACGCTCTATCGCAAACTCGGAGTCTCGAGCAGGGAGCAGGCGCTTTCCTTCCTGGAGGAGCGTGATTTCTTCATGGCAGCCATCAACGAGAACGTCATCTCCGCGGATCCCAGAAGAGACTGAAAGTTTCGCGCGGTATTCCCAAAGGGCGTGAGACGTGGTCGCTTTCCGGCGTGGTCTCTCATCGACATCCGTCGCGCCCGCGAAACCGGGCGTCGTGCGATCGGGCCTCGACCCTCTGCCGAGGGGGCGATCCTCTCCTGCCGCTGAGGTCGGCGTCCCGACGCACGGGTCCCGTGCGGTCGAGCGCGGGTATGAACGCGAGTATGAAGACGCCGTATGAAAGCGGGGGATTAGGGAGGGTATGAGAAGTTTCGCGCTTCTCTGAGAGGCGAATAGCTTCGGACGCGGCATCCGTCGGACTTCGTTGCGATAGGAGGACGGATGTCGTTGCCCGCGGCCTCTACCCGAAACGAGGCCCATCGTGGGATCGCGAATATCGCCGTCGGAATCGGCGCTATTCGACAAGGGGGAGAAAGCCATGCATAGGACCGAGAAGGTCGTCCGTCTCGCGGTGGTCGTCGCGGTGTCCCTCGGGCTGCTCTGCTCGGGCACGTCGGCGAACGCATCCGAGCTGCGCCCCGCGGTCACGACCGCCGTCACGCAGGCGCTCTCTCCGCGGGCGGTTCCGGCCTCGGTCCCCTCCGGCGTCGCGGCATCGTTGACCTGCGCGCCGCAGACGTTCTACTCGGTGTCCGCGGGCGGTCAGATGAGGCGGATCACGAGCGGGACGGTGTCCACCGTCGGCGCGGCTGCGCCGAACGTCTCGTCATTCAACGGCCTCGGTATCGGTGCGAACGGCACGACGGCCCTGGCCTATGAGCGCACCAATTCGGCGCGGACGGCCACGATGTACTACTTCACCGGGGCGAACTGGGTCAGGACCACCGACACCTACACCAACAACTCGATCACCTCGTTCGTCGCGGGGGCCATCGACCTGAAGACCGGCAACTACTACCTCGGGGGCTTCACCTCTGGGGGCCAGTTCCAGCTCACCCGATACGTTCCCTCGACCGGAGCCTTCACGCTCATCGGCTCGGTAGACGCCTCGGCGGGCGCCGACGGTTCGGCGTTCAACGGCGACATGGCGTTCGACGCGAACGGCAACCTGTACATCGTCCGCGGCCAGTCGAACACGACGGTTTTCTCCGTGACCGCGGCCGCCCTCGCGGCGGCCACCGGCGGAGCGATCCCCGCGTCGAAGTCATTCAGCTTCACCACCTCCGGCTTCTCCGGAATCAACGGGATCGCCTTCAACACCAGCGGCAGCATGTTCCTCGGCAACGCGACCACCGCGCGCGAGTACGACACCTCCACGGGCACGCTGATCTCCGTCGCCACGACGGGACTGAGCGACAGCACGGACCTCGCCAGCTGCAACTCCCCCGCCAACCTGACGCTCCGCAAGGATGTCGCCGCGCGCGTTGCGAGCTCGGACCAATTCACCCTCTCGGTCACGAGCGGCTCGGTCGTCTCCGGAACCGCCACGACGTCGGGTTCGGCGACGGGCGTGCAGGCCGCCCGTGTCGGGCCCCTCGCCGTTCTGCAGGGCGCCACTTACACGCTGTCGGAGCAGATGGCGACGGGATCCGGCAGTTCGCTCGCCAGCTATGCGAGCACTCTGGCGTGCCTCGACGAGACCGGCGCTGCGGTGGCGGTGGGGTCCGGCTCGACGGTGACCATCCCCAACCGCCCGGGCGCGAGCGTCGAGTGCACGTTCACCAACCGGCCGTTGACCGCGAGCGTCACCGTCCGCAAGGTGATCCAGGACATCCGCGGGCAGAACCCGGTTCCCGGGAGCGGGTGGACTCTCGGTGCGGTGACGACGTTCACGACCGGCGCCGGCACCGCCTCTCCGTCTGCGACCACCCAGGTCACCCCGGCATCCGGAAACGTGTCGTGGCAACTGGGATTCACCGGTGCTTCGTCCCGCGCCCAGGTGACGGTCTCGGAGCAGCAGCAGAGCGGTTGGCGGTTCGTGAGCGGTGTCTGCACGATCGCTCGAGCCGACGGCAGCACGCAGAGCGTACCCGTGGCGACTCCGTCTGGAACCCCCGTGTCGAACATCGCGCCCGGCGATGCGGTGGACTGCACGCTCACCAACAAGCCGGTCTCGGGTCTGTTGACGCTGAAGAAGCAGGTCGACAACACGTACGGCGGCAGCTCGACCCCGGCCGACTGGACGCTGACCGCAACGGGCTCGCAGACCATCACGGGCAAGACCGGTGAGAGCTCGATCACGTCCGCCATCGTGGCCCCGGGCGCGTACGCGCTGTCCGAGTCGGGCGCGCCCACCGGCTACCAGACAGGCACGTGGAGCTGCACCGGCGGCACCGTGACCGGTGCCTCGGCCTCCGTCGCCGCCGACGCCGACGTGGTGTGCACCATCACGAACGCGAGCAAGCCGGGAAGCGTCGCCTGGACCAAGACGTCGAAGGCCACCGGCGACCTGCTGTCCGGGTCGGAATGGACGGTCTCGGGCCCCTCATTCGCTGCCCCGAACAACGTGGTCGTCGACTGCGTCAGCAGCCCGTGCACCGGGTTGGACAAGGATCCCGCTCCCGGGGCGTTCCGCCTCGACGCGCTCGCCTGGGGGTCGTACACCGCCACCGAGACGCGGGCCCCCGCGGGATACATCGCGGCGGGATCACTGGCCTTCACGGTGACAGCGGCCAACGCCGGCACGACGCAGAACCTCGGCCCGCAGACGAACGAGCAGCAGCCGGGGGCACGTCTGCCGCTGACGGGCGGCGTCGGAGCGGATACGTTCCTGATCGCGGGTCTCGGAACCCTCACGGGCGCGACCGTCATCGCCATCTCCCTGATCCTGAGGCGCCGGCTGCGGTCTTCGCGCTGACCGTTCGTCCTCCCCGCACATCCCCTCTCTACTCGGCTGTCGTCGACCTCGGCGGCCACGGAAAGAAAGCGAGAATCACATGTCCACCAGATCACTACGGCTGCGAAAGCTGGCCGCCGGTATCGGAATCGCGGCCCTCGCCGCACTCGGCTCGGTGGGAGCCGCCGGGGCCGCACAAGCAGCAGACCCTGCGAGCCCGTCGAACATCACCGGGACCACCGGAACGCTGACCATCCACAAGCACGCGGGTGACCCCGGTGCCGCGGGCAACGGTACCGAGATCACGGATCCGGCCGCCGTCCAGCAGCTCGGTCAAGCGCTCTCGGGCGTGCAGTTCTCGGTGCAGCGCGTCGCCTACAACGGCACGGCGATCGACCTGACCACCGCCGCCGGCTGGGACCAGGCCGCGACGGCCACGCCCGCCAACATCACGTCGGCCCCCTTCTCGTTCTCGAGCTCGACCACGGCGACCACGGGAGCGAACGGTGAGGCGGTTGTGGCGAACCTCCCCTACGGTCTGTACTACGTCACCGAGACCAACCCCGGCCCCAACCCGATCGTCTCGCCCGTGCAGCCCTTCCTCGTGTCGGTGCCGTACCCGAACCAGGGGACCTGGCTCTACGACGTGCACGTCTACCCGAAGAACAAGCTGAACAACACCACCCCGACCAAGTCGGTCTCGGCCCCGGATGCCCCGGTGCTCGGTTCGACGGTCGTGTGGACGGTGGATGCTCCCCTCCCGGCGCTCGCCGCGGGTGACACCTACCGCAGCTTCTCGATCACCGACAACCTCGACGCCCGCCTGTCCTACACGGGTGCCACCGTCTCCGTGGATGGAACGACGCTCGTGGAGAACACCGACTACACGGTGTCCGGCAACGTCAAGATCACCTTCACCTCGACGGGTCTGTCCAAGCTCGCGGGCAAGACGGCCGTTCAGGCGAAGATCTCGACGAAGGTCACCAGCCTCGGGGCCAACGGCCAGATCACCAACACCGCCGTGGTCAACACCAACGGATCCGACCGCGAGACCAACACGCCGCAGACCAACTGGGGCCCCCTCGTGATCCAGAAGACGGATGCCGCGACCTCCAACGCGCTCTCGGGTGCGATCTTCGAGGTGTACGACGCCAAGAACGGCACGCTCGTCACCGGTCCGTTCACCACCGACGCGACCGGCAAGATCTCGATCGCCGGCCTGTGGGTGGGCAACGACTCGGTGACGTCGCGCACCTACTGGGTGAAGGAGACGCAGGCACCCGCCGGATACGTCCTCCCCGCCGACCCGTGGACCCAGGTCACCGTGAACGCCACCGGAGCAGACACGCCGACGACGGTCACCATCGACAACACCCAGCAGCAGGGGCCGAACCTCCCGCTGACCGGTGGCGCGGGAAGCGCCCTGTTCACCATCGTCGGCGGCGGTCTCGTCGTCGCGGGTGTGGGAACGATCATCGCTCGCCGCGCGCGGGCGAAGCGGTCCTGACCGCATGAAGCCGGGAGGAGTGGGCTCCCCCAACGCCACCTCTCCCGTAGCTGGGGCCGACGTCGCGCTGCACCCGCGCCGACGTCGGTCCTGGCGTCCCCCCGGCGAGGACCCCGGCCCCCCGGCATCCCGCCGCCAGGCCCGTCGTCGCCGATGGCACCTGCCGTGGGGAACGGTGGTGTTCGCCCTCGTCGCCTTCCTGGGCGTTCTGCTGCTCATGTACCCGACGGTGGCGAGCTGGTGGACGCAGTACAACCAGTCGCGACTCATCGTGAGCGTCGAGACCGACCTCGGCGCGACGACTCGGTCGACGCGCAGCGAGGCCCTGTCCGAAGCGCACTCCTACAACTCCGCCCTCGTGGGCGGGGCGTTGCTCGAGGCGGGGTCGCGCGTGCCGACGGGCTCTGGCGCGAACGCACCGGGGTTCGTCTACGACGATCTGCTTCACGCCAGCGCCGACGGGGTGATGGCTCGGCTGCGCATCCCGTCGATCGATGTGGACCTGCCGATCTATCACGGCACCAGCGACGCGACCTTGAGCAAGGGGGTGGGGCACCTCGAGGGCACGTCACTGCCGGTCGGCGGCACCGACCAGCACTCGGTGCTCACCGCGCACCGGGGGCTCGCCGGAGCCACGCTCTTCGATGATCTCGACAAGGTCGTCGTCGGCGACACGTTCACCATCGAGGTCTTCGGAGAGGTGCTCACCTATCGCGTGCGCGACACGCGGGTCGTGCTGCCGGAGGAGACCGAGAGCCTCTTCCCGCAGGCCGGGGAAGACCTGGTGACGCTCGTCACCTGCACGCCTCTGGGCATCAACACACATCGCATCCTGGTGACGGGGGAGCGGGTGACCCCGACGCCGCAGGCCGACATCGACGCCGCAGGCAAGGCCCCGGACATCCCCGGTTTCCCCTGGTGGGCCGTCATCATCCCGGCATCCTTCGGTGCGCTCTGCGTGCTGGTCTATGCCGCCGGCCGCCCGCCGAAGACACGCCCGATCAGCCGGCCAGGTCGTCGCGCGTCGGGGGGTCCATTCCCTCGCGGCCGACGGTGATGGCGGCGGCGCGTGCCGCACGGCTCAACAGCGCGACGAGGGCGTCGTGGTCCACGGCGCGAACGCTCGCGCGCAGTTCGTCGACGTCTCCGGGGATGTCCAGGATGCCGTCGAGCAGCGTCCCCATGAACGTGTCGCCCGCTCCGACGGTGTCGACGACGCTGACGGAAACGGCGGCGATCTCGACGGTGGTGTGGGCGGTGACCGCGAGGGATCCCGCCTCTCCGTCGGTGATCACGGCGAGCCCGGCGCCCAGCTCGACCCATCGCCGCGCGACATCGACGGCGGCAACGCCCGGATAGAGCCACTCTGCGTCTTCGGCGCTCGCCTTGACGACGTCGGCCAGGGCGACGAGCGCCTCGACGCGGGCGGCGGCGTCGTCGTGGCCGCCCGTGAGGGCGGGACGAATGTTGGGGTCGTAGCTCACCAGTGCCGTGGCGCGGGCGCGCTCGGCGGCGGCGCGGACCTCGTCGGCACCCGGTGCGAGTGTCGCGGCGACGGATCCGGTGTGGAAGATCCGCGCGGCGGGGATCTCGACGGGGGAGGGCAGTACCCAGTCGATGTCGAAGTCGTAGGTCGCGTTGCCGTTCTCGCCGATGGTGGCGCGGGCGGTGGCGGTGCGCTCCGGCGATCCGGCCGTGACCAGGTCGACTCCGGATGCCGAGAGCCACGCGGTCAACGCGGCCCCGCGCTCGTCGTCGGCGACGCGTGCCACGAGCGTGGCGTCGCGGCCGAGTCGGCCGAGAGCGACGGACACGTTGGCGGGGCTGCCTCCGGGCCGCTCGGACGCTCCCGCCGCGGTGGTCACGATGTCGACGAGGGCCTCGCCGAGCACGGCGACGTCATGGGTGTGGGCTTCGGTGGTCGACATCCTGGTCCTTCCGGTGGGCGATTGCCTCGCCGTCATCATGGTGCATAGAGCGGGCCGGCGCGAACGCGGCCGGGTCGGCGCTGTGCCGTCAGGCGGAGTTCAGGCGCGACGCGCCGGTGGGCGGTGGGTGGAGGCGGCGTGTCGCGGTCGGACTCCGCGTGACGGATCGGATGCCGCGGCCCGGACTCCGCGGGACGGCCCGGGTGCCGCGGGCCGGACTCCGCGGGACGGTCCGGATGCCGCGGCCCGGCACTTCAGCGCGGGCGACGCCGCGCGGCGAAGAACGTCACGATGCCCTGGCCGATCAGGTACCCGAAGGACGCCGTGAGGAAGTGGGCCACGGTGGGGGCGCCGTTGGCATCCCACCACAGCATGGCGGCAAGGCCCACGGTGCCGATGGCGACGAGGATCATGCCGGTGCGGGCGGTCGGACGAGTGGTGGCGGTCATGGATGCTCCGGGGGGATGGGGCGGACAGGCGGCGGGGTTCAGGCTGGGTCGCCGCCGAGCGGGCCGACGGCGGGGATCGGGCCACCGTCGTCGGCGCCGGTCTTGCGGGCCCGGGCGATCGCGTTGCCGAGGTGGTAGATCACGAGCGCGGCGACCGAGCCGAGCACGATGGCACCGAGCTGGAACTGGCCGATGTCCATCGTGAAGCCCGCGATCGCGAGCACGAGGGCCACGGCGCCGGTGTACTGGTTGACCGGACGCGAGAAGTCGACGCGGTTGTCGACCCAGATCTTGATGCCGATGATGCCGATCAGGCCGTAGAGGGCGGTGGTCACGCCGCCGAGGACGCCGGGCGGGATGGTGTTGAACACGGCGCCGACCTTCGGTGAGAGGCTCAGCAGGATCGCGGTGAGGCCCGCGATCCAGTACACCGCGGTCGAGTAGACGCGAGTGGCGGCCATGACGCCGATGTTCTCGCCGTAGGTCGTGGTGCCGGAGCCTCCGAACGAGCCCGCGAGGGTCGTGGCGACGCCGTCGGCGATGAGTGCGCGTCCGGTGGAGCGGTTGGCCGTGGCATCCGTCATCGCCGCGACTCCGCGGACGTGTCCGACGTTCTCGGCGACGAGCACCAGGACGACGGGCAGGAACATCGCGATCACCGACCACGTGCCGGGCGAGGCGAAGTCGGGGAAGTGGAACTCCGGCAGTCCGACCCACGGCGCCGCTTCGACGGCGGCGAAATCGATGAGGACCTCGCCGGTCGTCACCTGGATCAGCACCGTGGCGACGTAGCCGACGATCACGCCGAGGAAGATCGACACGCGGCCGAGGAAGCCGCGGAAGAGCACGCTGAACAGGATGACGGCGACCAGCGTGATCGTGCCGGTGAGCGGCTGCTTCTGGAAGCTCCCCCAGGCGACAGGCGCGAGGTTGAACCCGATGAGGGCCACGATCGCGCCCGCCACGACCGGGGGCATGACCTTGTCGACCCACCCGAGGCCGGCGAACTGCACGACGAACCCGATCGCGGCGAGAAGCACGCCGACGGCGACGATCCCGGCGAGGGCGGAGCCGGTGCCGGCCGCCGTGGTCGCGGCGGTGATGGGTGCGATGAAGGCGAACGACGAGCCCAGGTAGCTGGGGAGCCGATTCTTCGTGACGAGGAGGAACAGCAGCGTCCCGACGCCCGAGAATAGCAGTGTGGTCGAGACCGGGAAGCCGGTGAGCACCGGCACGAGGAACGTCGCCCCGAACATCGCGATGACGTGCTGAAGTCCGATCGCGACGGTGGCGCCCCAGTTCAGGCGTTCGCCCGGGGCGACGACCGCGCCGGGCTCGACGGTGCGCCCGTTGCCGTGCAGCTTCCAGCGGAACATGTGTCTCCTACGGGGGATGTGGGCGGTGCGTCCCTTCGACAAGCTCAGGGACCGGTGGTGGGGGCCAGTGCCGGGGTTCGGCGAGCGGAGCGGTGGCTGAGCGAGACCGAGCGGTGGCTGAGCGAGACCGAGCGGTGGCTGAGCGAGACCGAGCGGTGGCTGAGCCTGTCGAAGCCTCCGCGGGCGGGTCAGGATGCCGTCAGCAGACGCAGCAGCTCGGCGTACCGCTCGCGCGTGCGCTCGACGATCGCGTCGGGCAGCGCGGGCGGCTCGCCCTGCTTGTCCCAGTTCGCCGCGAGCCAGTCGCGGACGATCTGCTTGTCGAAGCTCGCCATCCGCTCGGCGGGGGTGGTGCCGGTGCGCCAGGACTCGGCATCCCAGTATCGAGACGAGTCCGACGTCAGCACCTCGTCGGCCAGGGTCAGCACGCCCTGGGCGTCGAAGCCGAACTCGAACTTCGTGTCCGCGAGGATCAGCCCGCGCGCCTCGGCGGTGGCCGACGCGCGGCGGTAGATCTCGAGCGACAGGTCGCGCAGGGCGGCGGCCGTGTCGGCGCCGACGATCTCGACCGACCGCTCGAACGTGATGTTCTCGTCGTGCTCGCCCATCGGCGCCTTGAACGCCGGGGTGTACAGCGGTTCCGGTAGGCGGTCGCCGTCGTTCAGCCCCTCGGGAAGAGGGATGCCGCAGACCGTGCGCGTTGCCTGGTACTCCGCCCAGCCCGAGCCGGTGAGGTATCCGCGAACGACGCACTCGATGGGCTGCATGTCGAGCGAGCGGACCAGCATGGCGCGGCCGCGCACGGCATCCGGAATCAGCTCCACCGCGTCGTCGCCCGTGAGAACGTGGTCGGCAGCGAGGTGATTCGGGATGCCACGCCCCCCATCGCCGCCGGCGAGCTGGTCGAACCACCACAGGCTCAGCGTCGTCAGCAGGACGCCCTTGTCGGGGATGCCGGGGGAGAGCACGTGGTCGAAGGCGCTCACGCGGTCGCTCGCGACGACGAGGAGGTGAGCGGGTGCGGCGTCGTCGGCGGTGTCGGCGGGAACGTAGAGGTCGCGCACCTTACCGGAGTAGACGTGGCGCCAGCCGGCGAGATCGGCGGGGGGAGCGGAGGTCACCCGCTCATTATTGCGGGTGTCGACGCCCCGCACCGGCGCGGATTGTGCCACACCGCGCTTCGCGGCGCCTGCCCCCCGGTCCGCGGGATGCCGCTGACTACCGTTAATGGAATGACCGAGGCAGCCCCCGATACCGCGGTGAACATCGATCCCCATCTCGGTAGTCGCCACAGGACCATTCGCGGATGGGTGTTCTGGCCCGCCGCGGCCATCGCCTTGGCGTTCATCGCGTTCGCGCTGTTCTTCCCCGCCGCTGCCGAGGCCACGTTCGACACGGTGCAGACGACGATCGTCTCGACCTTCAACTGGTATTACGTGCTGATCGCGGCGTTCTTCGTCGTCTTCGCCCTCGCGATGGGATTCAGCCGCTTCGGCAACATCAAGCTCGGTCAGGACGACGACGAGCCCGAGTTCTCGACGATGTCGTGGTTCTCGCTGCTGTTCGCCGCGGGCATGGGCATCGGCCTGGTGTTCTACGGCGTGAGCGAGCCGCTCAGCCACTTCGTCTCGCCCCGCCCCGGCGTCACGGGCACCCCCGCCGAGCTCGCGCAGCAGGCCATGTCCCAGACTTTCCTGCACTGGGGCGTGCACGCGTGGTCGATCTACGTCGTGCTGGGACTCGCGCTCGCCTACGCCTTCCACCGTCGCAAGCGTCCGCGCACCATCCGGTGGGCGCTGGAGCCGATCCTCGGTGCACGCCTCGTGCAGGGCGGCTGGGGCAACGCGGTCGATGTCGCCGCCCTCGTCGGAACGCTCTTCGGCGTCGCGACGTCCCTCGGTCTCGGCGTCCTCCAGATCAGCGCCGGTCTCGACTTCCTGGGGGTCGTGTCGCCCAACATCGTCAGTCAGGCGATCATCATCGGCGTCATCACCGGCTTGGTGCTCTTCTCCCTGTTGTCGGGCGTCGGCAAGGGCATGAAGTGGCTCTCGAACATCAACCTCGTACTCGCCGGGGTCCTGATGCTCTTCCTGCTCTTCGTCGGGCCGACCGAGTTCCTGTTGCGCGACGTCGTGCAGTCGATCGGCAACTACATCCAGAGCTTCGTCGGCCTGTCCTTCACGGTCAGCGCCTACGCCGGCGACGAGGGCGTGGCCTGGCAGGGGGCCTGGACGGCCTTCTACTGGGGCTGGTGGATCTCGTGGGCCCCCTTCGTCGGAATCTTCATCGCGCGCATCTCGCGCGGTCGCACCGTGCGCGAGTTCGTCGTCGGGGTGATCCTGGTGCCCACGCTCGTCGGCATCCTGTGGTTCACCGTGCTCGGCGGGACCGCGATCTACGGCGAGCTGACCGGCACGGCCTCGTACGTCGGTGCGGACGGGTCGGTCGACGTCTCGACGGCCCTGTTCCAGATGCTCGAGGGGGTCCCGGGCTCCGTCGTGCTGATCGTCGGCTTCCTCATCCTCATCGCGGTGTTCTTCGTGACCTCCGCCGACTCCGGGGCGCTCGTGATGAGCATGATCGCGACCGGCGGCGAAGAGGAACCCAAGAACTGGGTCCGCGTGTTCTTCGCCCTCGCCACCGCCGTCATCGCGTTCGCCCTGCTCATCGCGGGCGGGCTCCAGGCGCTACAGACCGCGGCGATCAGCATCGCGCTTCCCTTCAGCATCGTGCTGCTCGCGATCTGCTGGGCGACGGTGACGGCCTTCCGGCGTGAGATGCGGGCGTACGACAAGGCCGAACGCGCGCAACTGCGCGACGCGATCGGCGAGCACTACGGCCTCGAGGTCGAGGAGCCCAATCAGCGCGGCATCTTCGGCATCCCGGTGCGGTGGGCGCAGCATCGCCCGCGGAAGGCCCCTCCCGTCGAGGCCGAGTCCTCCGCCGACGCGTAGGCGTCCCTCCCGGCCGTCGTTTCCCGTTGAGTGTCCAAGACACGCCGCAACCTGCCCGGACATTGCGGCGTGTTTTGGACACTCAACGCTCTTCGCGCGGGCTCGCGCGACCGCGCGAAAGGGCGTATAGTCCACGTGGACTAGTCAGCACGGACCATGAGGAGGACGGATGCCGGACGCCAGCCGCCTCACCCCGATCGCCGTCATGATCCTCGCGACCCTGCGCGAGGCCGACATGCACACCTACGAGCTCGTGCGCCTGCTGAAAGAGCGCCGCGACGACCGGCTCGTCCCCCTGCAGAAGGGCACGATCTACCACACGGTCGCCCGCCTCGAACGGGACGGTCTGCTCGCCGAGGTCGGCGTCGACCGCGACGGGAACCGTCCCGAGCGCACCACCTACACGCTTCTGGATGCCGGTCGCCAGGCGGTCGAAGATTGGGTCCGAGCCGAGCTGCCCCAGATCGATCGTCCGAGCGATTTCCGCGTCGCCCTCTCCGAAGCGCACAACCTCGAGCGCGACGAGGTCGTCGCTCTGCTCGACCAGCGCCGCACAATGCTCGACGCCTCCATCGCAGAGCATCGCGCCGGTCTCGAGTCCGCCGCCGATCGCGACACTCCCGAGCAATTCCTGGTCGAGCTGCAGCGCCAGGCTGCGCTTCTCGACGCCGAACTCGCGTGGCAGGACTCCCTGCGCGCGCGTCTCGTCGATCGCACCCTGCCGTGGGGCGTCGCCGAGATCCCCGAACACATCAAGAACAAGCACCGCGTCTCGAGGGAGACATTCGCATGACCGACGCCCGCGCCGCCTCGACGGCATCCACCCGAACCGGGTCGCACAAGACCCACGAACGCAGCCCCTGGCCCGCCCTCTGGGCGCTCGTCATCGGCTTCTTCATGATCCTCGTCGACACCACGATCGTCTCGGTCGCGAACCCCGCGATCAAGGCGGCTCTCGACCCGGACACCAACAACCTCGACAACGTCGTGTGGGTCACCAGCGCCTACCTGCTGACCTACGCCGTGCCGCTGCTCATCACCGGGCGCCTCGGCGACCGCTTCGGTCCGAAGAACATCTACCTGACGGGCCTCGCGATCTTCACGCTCGCCTCGCTGGCGTGCGGTCTCGCTCCCTCGCTCGAGGTGCTGATCGTCGCCCGCGCGGTTCAGGGCCTGGGCGCCGCGCTCATGACGCCGCAGACGATGGCCGTGATCACGCGCACCTTCCCGCCGCAGAACCGTGGTGCCGCCATGGGGCTCTGGGGTGCCACCGCAGGTGTCGCGACCCTCGTCGGCCCGCTCGCGGGCGGTCTGCTCGTCGACGGTCTCGGGTGGGAGTGGATCTTCTTCATCAACATCCCCGTCGGCATCATCGGTTTCGTCGCCGCGATGATCCTCGTCCCGCAGCTTCCGCGGACGGCGCACAAGTTCGACATCCTCGGCGTCGTGCTCAGCGCGATCGGTCTGTTCCTCATCGTCTTCGGTCTGCAGGAGGGGGAGCACTACTCGTGGGCGGCGTGGATCTGGGGGATGGTCGCCGCGGGTGTCGTCGTCATGGCGCTGTTCGTCTGGACGCAGGCGCGCAGCAAGGGGGAGCCCCTCGTGCCGCTCGACCTCTTCCGCGACCGCAACTTCTCGGTCGCGAACCTCGCCATCGCCGCGGTGGGCTTCACGGTCACGAGCATGGCGCTGCCGCAGATGTTCTACCTGCAGCTCGCGCGCGGCCTCACCCCGACCGAGTCGGCCCTGCTGCTCGTGCCGCTCGCGATCCTCTCGGGCGTGCTCGCCCCGTTCGCCGGCAAGCTCCTCGACCGCACCGACCCCCGTTTCCTGCTCGTGCCGGGGCTCCTGCTCGTCGGCGGATCGCTCGGCATCTACGTCGCCCTCATCCTCAATGACGCGCCGATCTGGGCTTTCCTCATCCCGTCCGCGCTGATGGGGGTCGGAAACGCCGGCATGTGGGGTCCGCTCGCGACCACCGCGACGCGCAACCTCCCGCCGCGCCAGGCGGGCGCCGGTGCGGGCATCTACAACACGACCCGGACCGTCGGATCAGTCATCGGATCGGCATCCATCGCTGCATTCATGCAGGCGCGCCTCGAAGCGAACCTGCCGGGGGCAGCGGATGCCTCGGCCTC
Source organism: Microbacterium sp. Kw_RZR3 (assembly GCF_029222405.1). NCBI lineage: Bacteria > Bacillati > Actinomycetota > Actinomycetes > Micrococcales > Microbacteriaceae > Microbacterium > Microbacterium sp. Kw_RZR3. The sequence continues at coordinate 14,965 of NZ_JARHXC010000196.1, forward strand.
GTTCGGCGGGGGAGCGTTGCCGCCCCAGGTGGTCGGCGGCTTCTCGCAGGCGATGGGGCAGTCGCTCATCCTGCCGATCGTCGTGATCGGGGTGGGCCTCGTCGCCGTGCTGTTCATGCGTCGGCCGACGATGATCCGCCCGCACGGCGCTCCGCGCGATGCCGCTACGGCCGCGCAGGCGCAGGCTGCTCCGGCCGCCGCCGGCGAATAGCA
>NZ_JARHXC010000197.1:0-29754 GCF_029222405.1 Microbacterium sp. Kw_RZR3
GAGGGCTTGGGACCCATTCTGGGTTGGGCCCACGCCGCCCGAGGCTCCGCGCGCCGCGAAGCGGCGTGTGGAGAGGCGGTGGGGAAAGTCCCCCCTCGCGCACACAACGAAGAAGGGTCCCGGGTTTTCCCGGGGCCCTTCTTCGTTGTCTGGTCAGGGGCGGCCGCGGCCGGGGCAGCACCCGAATCGGACACGGCGAACAGAATCGGATGCCACGCCCTCTGGCATCCGATTCCGTTGCGCTCGTCCGAATCTGCCGGGGGCGCCGCTCGGGTCAGGAAGGTTTCGCGGTCAGCCGCGCCTGCATCCACACCACCAGGAGCACCACCGCGGCACCGGCCGCTGCGAGGAGCACTGGGAGAGGGATCTCGCCCGAGGGTGCGAGGGCCTGCCCGGCGTCGTCCTGCCAGGGCCAGAGCGCGCGGAGGGAGCCCAGCATCAGCCCCGTCATGAGGGCGAGCATGCCCGCGTGGAACCGCGCCAGGAGCAGGCGGAGGACATTGACGAACAGGCTCAGGCCGACGACCGCACCGAGGGCGAAGGCCAGGATGTAGGGCATGTCGCGCTCGTTCAGGGCGACCAGCGTCGTCTCGTAGAGGCCGAAGACGAGGAGCAGGAACGCTCCCGAGAGCCCCGGCAGCACGAGGGCGCAGACGGCGACCGAAGCCGCCAGCGCGACGACGACGAGCGGCGGGTCTTCGACGGCACCGGAGGGCAGGCCGGTGAGGACGAATGCAGCTACGGCGGCGAGGAGCGTCAGCAGGCCAAGCCGCCACGTCCACTCGCGGCCCAGCAGGCGGACGGGAATGAGCAGGGATGCCGCGATCATGCCGCCGAAGACCGCGCGCGTCTCGGTCGGGTACTCCTGCACCAGCGGAGCGAGGATGCGCGCACCCAGCACGACCGCGAGCACCATGCCGACGAGCACGGGGGCCACCACACGCCAACGGACGGCCCGGAAATGGCGGGCGCTGCGCGCCAATCCACGTCCGCGCAGGACGTCGGTCACCGCGACCGTGCCTCGCACGATATGGCTCGCGGCGTCGATCAGCGTCGCGTACACCCCCACGATCAGCGCGACGGTTCCGCCGCTGACCCCCGGGATGACTTCCACCGCCCCGATCAGGGCGCCGCGGACCACATCGAGAGCGGGGCGGAGAGGTGAACGTCGGTCGGCAAGGGTGTCGGCCATTCGTTCCACGCTAGGCGAGGGTCACCCGGTCGCCAAACCGCTCCCGTCCCACGCGCGCCGGCCCGCACGAGGTTTCGCGGTTTACTGGGCGGATGCCGAAGACCCGACGCACCGGCCTGATCGTGACGCTCGTGTTCGGCGGCGCTCTCGCCGTCCTGGTGGTGTGGCCGCAGCTCGTCGGTGCGCAGCGGCTTCAGGGGGTGGCGCTGCTGATCCCGTTCCGCGGCATCCTGGCTCTCGGATTCGCCGCGCTCGCCGTCGTCGCGGGGCTGGTCGCGGTGCTCCGGCGGCGGTGGGGCGTGGCGGCGGGGCTGGCGATCGTGCTCGCCGCGGCGTCTCTCGGCAACGCGGGCGTGCTCGTCGCGCGCGGTGGGGGCGGGGCGGCTGCTGACGGCGAGCTCGTCGCCGTGGCCTGGAACACGTACGGGGGCGGGGCGTCGCCCGAGAGCATCGCCCGACTCGTCCGCGAGACCGGGGCGGACGTCGTGAGCCTTCCCGAGACCGACGCGGACGCGGCAGCGGAGGTCGTCGGCATCCTGTCCCGCGAGGGCATCCGCATGACTCCTTCGACGTTGCAGGCCGCTCCCGGGGACGATCCCGTCCCCACGACGCTTCTCGTCGCGGATTCGATGGGACCGTACGTCCTGGATCTCGCGGCCGGGTCGACGCCCGGGGTTCCCAGCGGTGTCTTCCGACCCGCTCAGGGAGACGGGCCGACGCTCGTCGCCGCGCACCCGTTGCCCCCGTTGCCGCTCATCATGACCGATTGGACCGAGGGGATGGACTGGGTGGCGGCCCAGTGCGCGAGCCCCGACGTCATCCTCGCGGGCGACCTCAACTCGACGCTCGATCACCTCGCGGGTCTCGGGCGGAACGGCGGCACGGTGGGGGAGTGCCGGGATGCCGCCGCGGAGGCGGGAGCGGCCGCGGTGGGCACGTGGCCGGTGCGCCTGCCCACGGGACTTGCGGCACCCATCGACCACGTGCTCGTCGGGTCGGCGTGGGAGGTGCGCGGCTTCGAGGTCAGAACCGACTTCGACGACGCGGGCAGTGACCACCGACCGATCGTCGCGACCCTCTCGCGGCGCTGACCTTTACGCGGCCGCTCGCGCGCGCCTAGGTTGGGCGCATGTCGGAGAAGCGCAGAGAAGAAGAGGCCTACGCCCTCGCCGCCCAGCAGGCCGCCGCAGCCGAGGAGGACAGCGCCACGGACGACACGTCGGTCGACGCCGACGAGACGCTCGAAGAGAGCGAAGAACCGAACTAAGCCGACTCGACGCGGCGGTTGTGAACCGCCAGGGCGACGAAGTACGGGACGAGCAGGAACACCACGGCCACCGAACCCGCCAGGAACGGCACGAGCCAGGACGGCCCGTCGAGCCGCCCCCAGGGTGCGAGCCCGACGCCGAGGGTCAAGGTGGCCGCTCCGAACGCGCGCGCAGCGATGGCCCTGCCCGGGGCCTTCGGCGGGTTCCGCCACACCGGGACGCGCTCGCCGCGGTAGGCGCGGACGGTCAGAGCGATCGACCACCACCACAGCGCGCCGCCGGCGATGATCAGCACCACACTCGGAACGATCCCGCCCCACGTCACGTCGTTCATGTCGAGGTCACTCCAGAGTCGGGGGAAGGACGTAGACGATGTCGTCCCCGTCGCGCGAGTCCTCCACGAAGCCCAGCCCGGCGAGCACGGCGTGCGAGGGGTCGTCGTCGGCGGCGAGGCAGGCGTAGAGGGGGCGCTCGGGTTCGAGGACCGTGAGCAGGCGGAGGGCTTCGGTGGCCACACCCTCGACGGCATCGGGAGTCACAGCGAGGAGGATCTCGCGGTCGTCGTCGACATCGAGCGTGGCGGCGACGCCGACGATGGCGCCGTCGGCGACCACCGCGCGGGCGGCCACGCGATCCTCGGCGACCCAGGCGTCGAAGGCCTCGCGGTTCTCGATCGTGGCGCGCGGCCACGAGGAGGCGCTGTCGCGGACGGCGGCGAAGGCGGCATCCCGATCGTCGGCGGTCAGCTCGCGCAGGTCGATGTGGGCCATGGCGCCACGCTACCGGGGGCACCGTGCGGGGCGCTCGACGCTTGCGCGCTCAGGCGAAGCCGTGCAGAGCGAGGAAGGTCCACGTCGCGCCGTTCGCGTCGCGCGCGGCAAGCTGCGTGCGCAGATGCGCGAACAGCGTGGCTCTGGTGTCGCCCGTGATGCTCTCCCACCCCTCGAGGTTTCGCCGCAGGACGAGGTCGGTCTGCTCCAGCGTCCTCTGGAAGGGGATGTTGTGCGAAGCCGCGACCATGAGGGCATACAGGTCCAGGACAGCGGCCACGTACGTCTTCGAGGAGTCGGCGTCGCGCATCGCGTCGATGAGGGTGAGGGCGGTCTCGAGCTCTTCAGGGGTGCAGCGCGGCAGCGCGACGCGCATCGCCGACGCGATGTTGTGTGCGGCGTACTCGCGCATGTCGGTGCGGGCACGGTCTGTGAGCGCGGCGACGCGCGTGTAGCGGTTCGCGGCGACCTCGACGAGACCGATGCGCTGGAGCTTCTGCAGCGCTTCGCGGACGGGCGTTCGTGAGATGCCCATGTACGCGGCCAGCTCCACGTCACGGAGACGGTCTCCGGGGCGGAGGCGGCCGTCGACGATGGCCTCGCCGAGGGCCGCGTAGGCCTCATCGACGAGGGCCAACCGAGACCGTGGAGCGCTCATCACGCGGAGTCTACGTCGCGCAAATATCACAGTCTCGGACTTTGCGTTACGTATTCACAGCTTTCATGTCGCGCGGAGGCCTTCCGCGGCTGTAATGTCATCACCGTCACGCCTCGCGTGACATATCCGGGGGGATCCGTCGACGCCCGGGCTTCGAGCTCTGCTCAGCCCGGGCGTCGTATGGGCTTCGGCCCCGTTTCGGCATGCAACGTTTGTGTCACGGGTTCGTGCACCGTTTCGACGCGGACGCTACTTTTGGGGCAAGTCCGGCGCGCTCGGTGCCGGCTCAAGCGGAAAACGGCATGTCGATGAGCACGCAGGGCACGGTCAAATGGTTCAACGCGGAGAAGGGCTTCGGCTTCATCGCGCCCGATGACGGCGGGCAGGACGTCTTCGCGCACTACAGCGCGATCCAGTCGGGCGGTTACCGCTCTCTCGAAGAGAACCAGCGCGTCGAGTTCGAGATCGCGCAGGGCCCCAAGGGCCTGCAGGCGGAAGACATTCGCCCCCTCTGATCCCTCGACCCCGGCGACCCCGGGGTCGATTCGGTCGGGCGCGGCGGCATCCCCGTGTCCGGCCGATCAGCCTGTCCGACCGATCAGCGTTCGTGGCGCATGAGGTCGAGGCCGGCCGCGGCGAACTGCCTGATCGTCGCGTGCGGCAGGAACGCCCGCGTGAGGGCGGTGCCGATTCGCGTGAGGTCGGCCTCGTCGCGGTAGAGCAGGTACATGGTCTCGTAGCGCGGTTGGAACTTCTCCTTGAACCGGTGCAGGGACGCGAAGCCGTAGACGGGCTCGAGCATCGTGGCCATGCGCTGCTGCAGGTCGGCGATGGGGCCGGCATCGGCGGGATACTCGTGCGCGAGGGGCGCGCCCGACAGCGACATCACATCCGCGCCCTCGCTGGAGAACTGCAGCGCCGACGAACCGATCAGGTACTCCATGACGGGGCCGAAGCCTCCGTCGCGTCGGCGCATGAGATCGAGCGTCCATCCGCGCACGCGGCCCTCGCCGTACACCGGCAGCCACGACAGGAAGCCGTCGACGTCACCGGCGGGCGAGATCGCGAGCGCCACCCGCACCTCGGGATCGCTCGCCTCGTGGAGCGTGCCGAGGGTGAATCCCATCTCGGGGAGGCCCTTCTCGCCGACCCAGCTGTCGGAGATCGCCCGCAGTTGCTGTCGGATGCCCCAGGTCTCGTCGGCGAGGCGGGAAAGCCGGAAGGTCATGCCCTCGCGCTCGCCGCGATTCAGCGAAGTGCGGACGGCTCCCCAGGCCTTGCCGGTGAACTTCAGGCCCGGAAGGTCGACGATCGTGTCGTCGGCGACGACGATGCTGCGCCAGCCTTTGGGCACCGCCGCGCGTGTCTCTTCTCCGGCGCTGAAGAAGCAGGGGGCGAGGCCGGCGCTCTCGGCTCGGTCGATGAACGCGCGCACGGCCCGCGGACGATCGCCCGCGGGGCCGAGGGCGTCGCCGAGCGCGAGGGCGACACCGGTTCGGCGCTGGAAGGCCACGATGCCGCGGCCGAAGCGAGCGTACGACATGCCCTCCCACGTGGTCATCCACGACAGGGTGCCGCCACCGGATCGGCGTAGCTCGTCTTTGACGTCGGCGACGGTGGGGGCGGGCGTCTCGCCCAGAGCCGCCTTCGGGCGCGCGCGGAAAGCGGCGCGGATGAGCACGAGATAGACGAGGACGATGGTCCACAGCAGCGACGAGGCGAGGGTGATCGTGAGGTCGACGCCGAAGACGGCCTCGACGCCGGCGGCACCGGTGAAGAGCACCAGCGCGGCCAGCAGAACAACCAGCGCTGCGTTGAGGGCCGCATAGGCGATGAGCACGATCCACGCCCACCGACGGCCGCGCCGGATGCCGGTCGCGACGACGAGCACCAGCAGCGTGTTCCCCGCGACGTCGACCCACGATCCCGAGACGGGCTCGGACGTCCCGAAGGGGCCGGTGGTGGGGCTGAAGAACGTCAGGATCTCGATCGCACCGAGGGCGCAGACGACCACGAAGGCGATGAGCCGTTGCTCGCGCACCGACACCCGCTGCGGGCGCAGCGAACGGTCGACGATCAGCACGAAGACCACCGCGAAGGCATGCTCGAGATCGGGGAGCGTGCCCCAGTAGATCAGCGTCACGGAGAGCCCGGCCACCAGCACGGTCCATGCGCGCAGGCGCCAGGGGGAGGGCAGGAGCGAGACCGCGGCGGCGATGGTCGCGACGACGCCGCCCGAGGGGCCCACATCGAGCACGGCCGCCTGCTGCTGAGCCCACGGCCAGGGGAGGAGTGCCGCCGCCCAGAGGAAGAGCGCGGATGCCAGGACCGAGACGAGCTGGCCCGCGGCGAAGTACCCCGCGGCGACCCGCGAGCCGCGGCGGTACTCGACGTACCCCATGCCCACGAGGCCCAGGAGGATCGGGGCGTACACCCACGGCGCGTCGAGGAAGAACGTGCCGGTGACCGGAGTCCACCACCTGCCTTCTTGAAGGGCTGGGAGACCGTACGCCACGGACGGGAACAGGTCGGAGGTGGAGAACGGATGCCACAGCCCCGCTCCCACGACGCCGACGACGAGCAGAATTCCGGCGAGCACGAGCGTCGCGGGAACCCGACGCATGAGCTGGAGCGTGCGGCGTGCCGTGGTGTTCTCCCCCATGTCGCTCACGATAGGGCACCGGAGGTGCGCCCTGTCAGCGCGCGGCGGCCGCCTGCCAGGCCTTTCGGGCGTTGGCGAGGGCAACACCCGCGTCGGTCGCGGCGCGGGCGGCCGCGAGCTCGCGTCGGGCGCGGTCGCGTCGCAGGCGCGCATCGATCGTGCGGTCGTCCCGCGCCTCTGCGGCCGCGAGAGCCGCTCGCGCGCACGCGAGCGTCCCCGGGAGCGCGGCGCGCGCGGCCTCGAGTCGCCGTCGCGGGCCGGGAGCCTCGCCGAGCAGCTCGTCTCGGAGCTCGCGGACGCGGGCGACGGTCTCGATCGCGGCGCGCGGCCGCTTCCGGGCATCGACCGCCGCGGCATCGAGGTCGTTCGTCGCTTCGCGCAGTCGCGCGGCGGCGTCGGGCGCGCACTCGTCGGGACGGGTTCCGGCGATGTCGATGGCTGCCGCGAGCTCCTCGCGCGCGGCGGCGAGCTCGGCGTCGGCGTTGTCGGCGGCCTGGAGGGCGATGCGGTGGGCGTCTTCGACGGCTTTCAGGTGTCGAGCGGTCCGGCGCGTGGCATCCGTCGCCTCGTGGACCAGGCGATCGATCTCGCCGCCGTCCGTGGCCGCGTCGGCGGCGGCGAGCGTCTCGTCCGCGTGGGCCAGAGCGGCGGCGGCGGCATCGGCGGCCTCGGCCGCGTCGTGCCAGTCGCTCTCGTCGAATCGCTCGCGCAAGCTCGCGATCAGCGGCGCGGGATCGCCGGCGGTGCGGACGACGTCATCGCGTCGCGCTCGCGCGGCCCTCACACGGTCGGACGGGGCTCCGTGCGTGTGTGCCCACTCGACGAGCTCGGCGCGCGTGCGGGCGACCTTCTCGAACTGCGCCTCGAGCTGAACGCGCAGGGCCTCGGCCTCGATCCGGCGCTGAGCGGGGATCGCCGACGAAGTCTCGAGGGCGGCGACCTCGACGAAACCGCGGTCGCGCGCGCGGAGGGCGGCCGCGCGACCGCGTCGCAGAGAGCTCGTCGAGTCGCCGTCGACCACGGCGTCGGCGGCCTCGAAGGCGACGTCGAGTTCGGTGGCCGCGTCGTCCAGACGGAGGAGGGCGTCGGCCGCGGCGAGGCGCGCCGCGTCGGCGGCGGCTCGCATACGAGGGGAGCGGCGTCGGGTGCGGACGACCATCACGACGACGGAGGTCACGAGGAGGGCCCCGACGATGGCCAGCGCGGTCGGAACCGCCCAGGCGACATCAGACACGGGTGACGGTCCCGCTGTCGCTCTCGGCATCGAGCTCGTCGTCGTGGACGAGGAGCAGCGCACGCAGCTGGTCGATGTCGTCGACCGCGGCCTGGGCGCCGTCGGCCTCATAGGGCCAGCTGAAGCCCCAGCGGACGAAGATCACCGGCACGCCGGCATCCGCCCCGCCCTCGACGTCGTGATGCCGGTCGCCGATCAGGACCGGACGCGAGGTGTCGACGCCGTTCGCCTCGAGACGGCGGAGTGCTTCGCGCACGATGTCGGACTTCGCGCTCAGACTGCGCTCGTCGAGCGAGGCGCCGACGATCGCCTCGAGGTCGGGGGCGAGGCCGAAGTGGTCCATCAGCGCGACGACCTGGACCTCGGGCTTCGAGCTCGCGGTCGACTGCGGGACGCCCGCGGCGTGGAGATCGTGCACGAGGTCGGCGACGCCGGGGTAGAGGCGCGCGCTGACGGTGTATCCCTCGCTCTTGTTGAGGCCGCGGTAGAAGGCGACGGCCTCGGTCGACTGCTCCGGCGTCATTCCGACGTTCACCTGGAACGACTCGAACATCGGCGGACCGATCCAGCGCGACAGCTCGTCGCGGGTCGGGGGCGTGCGTCCGAAGTGCTCGAGCGTGATGGTCAGTCGGCGGAGGATCCCCTCGGACGCGTCGACGAGCGTGCCGTCGACGTCCCACAGGACACACGAGAAAGGGGAACGCACAGGCATGTGTCCACGCTACCGGCGCGATCGGACGCGAGCGTCAGGGCGCGGCGGTCACCCCTCGCGGCGAGAGGACGCGTCGTGGGGCCACGGTCAGGTCGCGCCGAAGCCGTCGAACGACCACCCCGGCGCGCTCGCGACCGCCGCGAGGGAGAACGACGCGGTGAACTCGTTGTTCACCCCGTCCTCCCAGAAGGTCAGGAGCACGCGCCCCGGCGAGACCGCGATCGTCGCGAGCCGAGAGGGGGGACGGGGGACCAGGCTGACGAGACGGTCGAGATCGGCCAGCGCCTTCTCGGCGAGCGGCACGACCTCGGCGTCGATCGAGGACCGATCCGGGCCGCTCACCCAGACTCCCAGCTCGCGATCCTCGCCGCGGAAGAGGTCGCAGCCGTACTCGACGACGCCGTTCGCTTCCCCCTCCCTGCGCAGTTCGTTGCGTCGGAACTCGGCGAGGTACGCGCTCACGGTCGTCTCCGTCAGAACAGGCGCGGAGCGCCCGAGTCGATGCCCTTCATCTCGTCGTAGTCGAGGGTGAGGCACCGGATGCCACGGTCTGTCGCGAGCACGCGGGCCTGGGGCTTGATCTCCTGGGCGGCGTAGACGCCGGTCACCGGAGCGAGGAGGGGGTCGCGGTTCAGCAGCTCGAGGTAGCGGGTGAGCTGCTCGACGCCGTCGATGTCGCCGCGGCGCTTCACCTCGATCGCGACCGTGCCGCCGTTGTCGTCGCGCAGCAGGAGATCGACCGGGCCGATCGCGGTGGGGTACTCGCGTCGCACCAGCGTGAGCCCCTCGCCGACGACGGAGACCTGCTCGGCGAGCAGGCGCTGCAGGTCGGCCTCCACGCCGTCCTTGATGAGACCGGGGTCGACCCCGAGGTCGTGGGCGGTGTCGTGGATGACCTCGTGGATCCGCACGAGCAGGGCGTCGCCGCTCTTCGCGTGGGTCACGCGCCAGCGCTCGACGACGCCGTCTTCGACATCGACGTCATCGGGCTGCTCGACGACGAGGCTGCAGGGCGGGCTCATCCAGTTGAGCGGCTTGTACGAGCCGCCGTCGGAGTGCACGAGCAGCGACCCGTCACCCTTGTGCACGAGCAGGCGGGTCGCGAGGGGGAGATGCGCGTTGAGACGGCCGGTGTAATCGACGGAGCAACGGGCGATGACGAGACGCACCCGACGAGCCTAATCGCCCCGCACGCACGTCGTCGGGCTGTTCGGAGTCGTTCGGAAATGCCGTTCGGCGCGATCCCGCGCTCGCGAGATGTCTAGCGTGACGAGAAGAAGGGCCGGAATGCAGCGGCTCCGGATCAGAAGGATGCCCATGTCGCTCTTCTCGGGACTCACGCGCGCGAGCGCGGCGATCGGTTTCGGCGTCTCCGTCGTCGTCGTGGCGGGAGTCCTCGCCGCCGCACCCGCGACGGCCGCTGTGCCGGCGCCCCCCACCGCGTCGGCGAGCCCGGCTCCCACGGCGATCGGGCTCGTCGCACCGATGCCCGCCCCGTCGTCGTCTACCGCTCCCGAACCTTCTCCCGCAGCGTCCTCCTCGCCCGTCCCGGTGGGCGAGCTGGCGGCCGTGAAGACCGTCACGATCTCGGGCCGGGTGATCTTCGACAAGCGCACGACGACGGCGCAGCGGGCGGCGGTCACCGTCTCGGCCGCCCCGGTCGGCGGGGTTCCGGTGCCGAGCGCCAAAGTGAAATACGACCCGAACGCGGGAACCTTCCGCATCTCGGACGTGCCGCGCGGCACGTACACCGTCTTCAGCCGGATGGAGATGCCGGACGGGTGGTTCGCGTCCTCGCCGTACGAGACCGTGGTCGACGCGACGACCAAGAGCGTCTCGGACGTCACGATCGATTACGGCGTCGCGCGCGGTGGTCTCGCGACCGAGCTGCTCATGTTCGACGAGTCGGTCGTCATGCGGCAGCTGCGCGTCGTGGCGACCGACGTCTCCACCAAGGCCGAAACGGAGCTCGACCTCATCGGCGGCGGACTCGGCGGGGTCTACAACGAGACCATCCTCCCGACCGGCACGAAGGTGACCGTGCGAGCGCAGTACACCGACGGTCGGGTCGTCTACTACGACGGGACCGCCAAGGGAACGAGCGATCCCGCTCGCGCGGTCGCCGTCTCGATCGGCGTGTGGTCGTTCACCCGTCTGACCATGGACTGGGCCGCGGCCGCGGCCCCGAAGCTCGCCTCGTCGACGCCGACCGTCTCGGGCACCGCCCGCGTCGGACGCGCGTTGACGGTCACCACGGGGGCATGGGCGAGAGGCGCGACGCTGAAGTATCAGTGGTCCGCCGACGGCGTGGCGGTGCGGGGGGCCACCGCCACGTCGTTCACCCCGGGTGCCGCGCAGAAGGGCAAGTCCATCACCGTGACGGTCACCGGGACGCTCGCGGGCTACACGTCGGTGTCGAAGACCTCGAAGCCGACGGCGGCGGTGGCGGCCGGCATCCTGACCGCTCCCACCCCGACGATCCGCGGCATCGCCCGTGTCGGGTCGACCCTCACGGCCGTCCCGGGTTCGTGGACGAGCGGGACGACGCTCACCTACCAGTGGTTCGCGAGCGGGCGGAAGATCCGCGGGGCGACGTCCGCATCGTTCACGCCGACCAGCGCGCAGCGCGGCGCGAAGCTCACCGTCACGGTGACCGGCACGAAGGCCGGTTACACCTCGAAGAGCGTGACGTCGAAAGCCACGACCGCGGTCGCGCGTTAGCCGCGCCGGACCTTCTCGGTCTCGGCGCTCTCGACGGTGAGCGGCTTGGCCGCCCCCGAGAAGAGCCCGGATGCCACGATCAGGCCGACCACGATGAACAGCGTCGGGAGCAGCCCGATGTGGTCGCCGATCCAGCCGAGGATCGGGGGACCGCAGAGGAAGGCGACGTAGCCGATCGTGGCCGCGGCGGCGACGCGGGAGGCCGCCTTCGCGGGGTCGTCGGCGGCGGCGGACATGCCGATCGGGAAACCGAGCGACGCACCGAGGCCCCACAGGGAGGCGCCGATGAAGACCAGCGGCCCGAACGGCGCGACGATGAACAGCAGGAGTCCCGCCGCAGCGGTCGCGGCGAGGACGCGCAGCACGATCACGCGGCCGAGACGGTCGACGACGGGGCCGCCCGCGATACGGCCGATCGTCATGGCGACCGAGAAGACGGCGAGGACGGCGGGTCCGGCCTCTTCGGGCGCGCCGTGACCGAACACGACGGCCGACGGAAGCCAGTCGTTCGCGCTGCCTTCGGCGAAGGCCATACCGAGCATGATGACGCCGAGCGTGTAGGTCCGCGGCTCCTTCCACGCCTGAAGCGACGTGGCGAGGCGCTCGCGCCAGTGGGCGCGCTCCTCGTCGGCGGGCGCATCCATCGCGACCTCCCGTCGGGGAACGTTCGCGATCGAGACGAAGGCCACCACGAGGATCACGACCGCCAGGGCGACGCAGTGCGCGAGGACGGGGATCCCCACGCTCACGGCGACGAAGCCGAGGCCGGCGCCGATGACGGTGCCGAAGCTGAAGAAGGCGTGCAGGAGCGGCATGATCGTGCGGCCGGTGGACTTCTCGAGAGCCGCACCCTCGACGTTCATCATGACGTCGAGCGCGCCGTTGCCCAGTCCGAACAGGGCGAGGCCCACGAGCGCGACCGCGAACACCTGCAGCGTGTCGGCGCCGAAGCCGATGATCGCGAGGCCCACGCCGACCAGCACGAGAGCGGTCAGCATGCCTCCGCGCGCGCCGAGACGTGCGAGGACGGCGGGGGCGATCGAGAGTCCGATGATGGATGCCACACCCATGCCGAGCAGCAGCAGGCCCACGCCGGAGTTCTCGATGCCTAGGGACGCGCGGATCGCGGGGACGCGCGAGGCCCACGTCGCGATGCTCAGTCCGCTCGCCAGGAAGATCGCGCAGATCGCGATGTGCCAGCGCACGAGCCGGGAGCGGGTGAGGGTCGTGTCCATGCGATCACTGTACCGAATCGATTCGACGTGAATCGAATCGATTCGGAAAGAGGGCGTGTCGCGGGTACGATCACCCCGTGAGCACGCGACGGGCGACCATCAGCGACGTCGCCCGCGCGGCGGGTGTCTCGGCGTCGACCGCCTCGGTGGTCTTCAGTGGCAAGACGCCGACGTCGGAGTCGACACGAGCCCGCGTTCTCGCGGCGGCTGCCGAGCTCGGCTACACCGGTCCCGACCCCCGTGCCGCCTCGCTGCGTCGCGGACGATCGGGCATCGTCGGAGTGGTCTTCGACGAGCACCTCGGCACGGCGTTCCTCGACCCGGTCACGACGCACATGATGGACGGGCTCGCCGACGGCGTGTCCCGTCTCGGCGCGGCCCTGCTCCTGCTCCGCGACGACGGCGAGACGGTGAGCGAACCCTCGCTGCACACGGCTCCGATCGACGCCGCCGTGCTGATCGGGTGCAGCCCGCGGATGCGGGACTCTCTCGAGATCGTCCGCGCCCGTGGCATCCCCGTCGTCGTCATCGAGGGCGACGCGGGCGAGGGTGTTCCGCGCGTGCTGCTCGACAACGTCGAGGCGCAACGCGAGGCCGCCCGCCACCTTGCTCATCTCGGACACCGCGACGTGGTCATCGTGACCCTGCCGACGGATGCCGCGCGTCGCCGTGGATGGATCGCCGACGACGCGGAGGTCCGCGTCGACGTGACGGCGGATCGGCTCGCCGGGGCGCGGGAGATCTTCCCCGGGGCGCGGGCGCTCGCCGCGGCGGGGAGCTCGATCGACGAGGGCATGATCGCGGGTCGGACGATCTTCGCCGACCCCGGTTCCCGCCCGACCGCGGTGATCGCGCAGAGCGACCTGCTCGCCGCAGGGATCATCCGCGCGGCCGAAGAGGCGGGACTCCGCGTGCCACACGACATCAGCGTCACCGGGTTTGACGGCGTCGTGGTCGACGGTCTCGCTCCGCACGTGCTGACGACGCTCGTCCAGCCCGCCACCGCGAAAGGACGGGCCGCGGGGGAGGCCGTCGCGGCGATGCTGCAGGACGAACCCCCGTCGGGACTCGATCTCGCGTGCACCTTCCGCGCGGGCACGACGACTGCTCCGCCGCGTACCACATGATCCCGCCGGTGCCGGGACTCTCATGCTTCGCATAGAATAGAAGCGACACCCCGAGAGCCGAGGCCCAGAGCCCGTCGACCCCGAGGAGGCCCACCTTGTTGGTACTCCTCAGCGCGTTCGCTCTCGTCCCCCTGATTCTCCCGTGGCTCGTCGGCCGCATCGGAGCACGGGCGTTCTATGTCGCGGCACTGCTTCCCGCCGTCGCTTTCGTGCAGGCGGTCTTCGCCGCTCCTGCCGTCTTCTCCGCCAACATTCCCTTCGAGGAATACCGCTGGATTCCCGCCATCGACGTCTCGCTCTCGATGCGGATGGACGTCCTGAGCTGGCTTCTCACCCTCGTGGTGACGGGTGTCGGAGCCCTGGTGATGCTCTACTGCCGCTGGTACTTCCGCGGCAAAACCACCGGCGTCGGGCAGTTCTCGGCGGTCCTCCTCGCCTTCGCCGGCGCGATGTACGGTCTCGTGCTCACCGACGACATCGTCGTGCTGATCATGCTGTGGGAGGTCACGAGCGTCCTGTCGTACCTGCTGATCGGCTACTACCACGGACGCGCGGCAAGCCGCCGTGCCGCACTGCAAGCCTTGCTCGTGACGACGCTCGGCGGCCTGGTCATGCTGATCGGCGTCGTCCTGGTCGTGGTGCAGTCGGGCACCTCAAGCCTGTCGACGATCCTCGCCGACCCGCCCACCGGCACCGTCGTCGACATCGCCGTGCTGCTGCTGCTCGTCGGGGCGCTGAGCAAGTCCGCGATCTTCCCCTTCCACTTCTGGCTCCCCGGCGCGATGGCGGCACCCACGCCCGTGAGTGCGTACCTCCACGCCGCCGCCATGGTCAAAGCCGGCATCTACCTGATCGCGCGCCTGTCGCCGGCCTTCGCCGAGACGCCGTTCTGGCGTCCCACCCTCATCACGCTCGGCGTCTTCACGATGCTGCTCGGCGGCTTCCAGGCGCTGCGCGAACGGGATCTCAAGCGCATCCTCGCCTTCGGCACGGTGAGCCAGCTCGGCTTCCTGACCGTCATGCTCGGGTACGGAACGAGGGATGCCGCTCTCGCCGGTGTCGCGCTCCTGCTCAGCCACGCGCTGTTCAAGTCGTGCCTCTTCCTCGTCGTCGGCGTCATCGACCGCCAGCTCTCCACCCGTGACATCGGCGAACTGTCCGGCCTCGGACGACAGGCGCCGGTCATGGCGACCGCCTCGTTCATCGCGATCGCGTCGATGGCCGGTGTTGCCCCGACCCTCGGCTTCGTCGCGAAAGAGACCGCGCTCACCGCGCTGCTGCACGAGGCCGAGGCCGGAGCGGGCTGGGGCGTCGTCGCCCTGGCCGGCATCGTCGTGGGATCGGCCCTGACGGCGGCCTATGGCATCCGGTTCCTCTGGGGCGCGTACTGGACCAAGCGCGATGTCGAGAAGACGGACTGGCCCGACCCCCCGATGGGCTTCCTCGCCGCACCCGTCCTGCTGGCCGCGGCGTCGTTGACGCTGGGGTTCCTCGCACCGATCGTCGACCACTGGCTCACGCCGTACGCCGACGGGCTCCCCGAGGCGACACCGGGTATCGCCGCGCCCGACTATCCGTACCACCTCGCGCTCTGGCACGGACTCGAGCCCGCTCTGTTCATCTCGCTCGGCACGCTCGCCCTCGGTGCGGCGGTGTTCTGGGTCGTACGAAAGACCCAGCTCCACAAGCGTCGCCGGGTGCTGCCGTTCACCGCCAACGACGCGTACAACGTCGTGCTGCGTGCGATCGACCGCTCGTCCGAGTGGGTGACCGCGCGGTTCCAGCGCGGCTCGCTGCCCTTCTACGTCGGGACGATCTTCGTCGTCCTCGTCGTCGCTGAGGGAACGGCGCTGCTCGCGTCGAAGGAGTGGCGCGCCCAGCTCGACGCGTGGCAGTCGCCCGCGCAGCTCATCTCCGCTCCGCTCATGATCGCCGCCGGCATCCTTGCCGTGCGGGCACGGAAGCGGTACACGGGTGTGGCGCTGGTCTCGGTGACGGGGCTCGGCATGGTCGTGCTCTTCGCGACGAGCGGCGCGCCCGACCTCGCCCTCACCCAGGTGCTCATCGAGACCGTGACGCTCGTCGTGTTCGCTCTCGTCCTCCGCCGCCTGCCGGCGCGGATGGGCGAACAGAACGCCTCGGTCGCCCCGATCGCCCGTGCCATCCTCGGCGTCGGCGTGGGTCTGACCATGGCCCTCGTCGCGATCGTCGCGACCGGAGCGCGGCAAGACCTCCCCATCTCGCTCGAATGGCCCCCGCTGGCGTACGAGATCGGTCACGGACGCAATGTCGTCAACGTCGCCCTCGTCGACCTGCGCGGCTGGGACACGATGGGCGAGCTGTCGGTCCTCGTCCTGGCGGCCACGGGTGTGGCATCCCTCGTCTTCATCACCGACCGCAGCGACAACCTCGCCCGCCGCTCGGGCACCGCGCGCGCCCGCGTCGGCCTCGGTCGCCGCCGCCCGCTCGTCGAGACCGGAGAGGGCGTCCGCGCGCAGCGCGTCGGTGAGACCGGCGCTCCGCGGGCGTGGCTGGTCTCGGGCGCGAAGGTGCAGCCCGAGAACCGGTCGATCCTGCTCGAGATCATCGTCCGGGTGCTCTTCCACTCGATCATGATCGTGTCGCTCTATCTGCTGTTCGCCGGACACAACCTGCCCGGGGGCGGCTTCGCGGGTGGCCTCGTGGCGGGGATGGGTCTGGTCATGCGCTACATCGCGGGCGGGCGCTGGGAACTTGGTGCGGCGGCTCCCACCGACGCCGGCCGACTCCTCGGCGCGGGGATGGCGATCGCGGTGCTGTGCGCCGTCGTGCCCCTCTTCTTCGGCTATGCGCCGCTGCAGAGCTTCACGTTCGAAGGAGAGCTGCCGCTCATCGGGCACTGGGAGTTCGTCACCAGCACGATCTTCGACGTCGGCGTCTACCTCGTCGTGATCGGCCTCGTCCTCGATGTCCTGCGGAGCCTCGGCGCCGAAGTGGACCGTCAGTCGCAGCACCCCGAAGACGCGGAGGTGGTCACCCCGTGAGCATCTCGCTGGTTCTGGTCATCATCATGGCCGTGCTCTTCGCGTGCGGCGTGTACGCGATGCTGGAGCGCAGTCTCACCCGCGTCCTCATCGGATTCCTCCTGCTCGGCAACGCCGCCAACCTGCTGCTGCTGATCGTGATGGGTGTTCCGGGGAAGGCACCGTTCTACGACAGCGGAAAGACCGATTCCGCGGAGATGTCCGACGCCCTCCCGCAGGCTCTGACGCTCACCGCCATCGTGATCACGTTCGCGATCTCCGCGTTCCTGCTCGCGCTCATCTACCGTTCGTGGCAGCTGGGCCAGGCCGACACCGTCATCGACGATGCCGACGACGTCGCACTCCGCACGCGCGCCGCCGACGAGCCCGACGACGCGATGGACGAAGAATCCCGCTCCGACGACGAGGACGTCACCACCGACTTCGTCGGCGACGTCGCCTCGCCGATCCGCGTCCTGCATCAGGGCGATCTGTCGCAGCTCGTCGACGACGCCCCGGTCGATCGGGTGGCCGTGCGCCGCACCGACGACGAAACCCGCGATACCCAGGATGGTGATCGCCCGTGAGCGCCCTCGTTCCCCTGCTCGTCGCCATCCCGCTCATCGGCGCTGCGATCAACCTCGTCTTCGGCCGTCGCAAGAAGACGCAGATCGCCGTGTCGGTCGCCTCGCTCTCGGCCGTGCTCGTGCTCGGGGCGATTCTGCTGGTCGAGGTCGACGCGCACGGTCCTCTCGCCGTCGCGATCGCGGGGTGGGACATCCCGTTCGGCATCGTGCTCTACGTCGATGTGCTCGCAGCCCTCCTCGTGGTCGTCACGAGCATCGTGCTCCTCGCGGTCCTGCTCTTCTCGATCGGCCAGGGCGCGGCCGACAACGACGAGGACACGCCGGTCTCGATCTTCTATCCCGCGTACCTGATCCTCGGCGCGGGCATCTTCAACGCCTTCATCGCGGGCGACCTGTTCAACCTCTACGTCGGTTTCGAGATCCTCCTCGTCGCCTCGTACGTGCTCATCACGCTCGGCGGCACCGAGTCGCGCATCCGCACGGGCGTCGTCTACATTGTCGTCTCGCTGGTGTCGTCGATCCTCTTCCTCGCCGCGATCGGCATGGTCTACGGCGCGCTGGGCACCGTGAACATGGTGCAGATCAGCGAGCGCATGGCACTCCTGCCGCAGGACACGCAGACGATCCTGCACCTGATGCTGCTTCTCGCCTTCGCGATCAAGGCGGCGGTGTTCCCGCTGTCGTTCTGGCTCCCCGACTCGTACCCGACGGCTCCCGCGCCCGTCACGGCCGTGTTCGCCGGCCTGCTCACCAAGGTCGGCGTCTACGCGATCATCCGTACCGAGACGCAGCTGTTCGTCGACAACGACCTGAACTTCCTGCTGATGATGGTGGCGCTGTCGACGATGATCGTCGGCATCCTGGGCGCGGTCGCGCAGGCCGAGCTCAAGCGCATCCTGTCGTTCACGCTCGTCAGCCACATCGGCTACATGATCTTCGGACTGGCGATCAACACGCCTCTCGCGGTGGGCGCGACGATCTACTACATCGTTCACCACATCATCGTGCAGACCACTCTGTTCCTCGCCGTCGGCCTCATCGAGCGCCGCGCGGGCAGCACGTCGATCCTCAAGGTGAAGGGACTCATGCGGGCGGCCCCGGTGCTCGCGGTGCTGTACTTCATCCCGGCGATCAATCTCGGCGGCCTCCCGCCGTTCTCGGGCTTCATCGGCAAGTACGCCCTCTTCGATGCCGCCGCGCAGGTGGGCACGCCCGTGATGATGGTGCTGATCGTCGGCGGCATCGTCACCTCGATCCTCACCCTCTACGCCCTCATGCGCGCGTGGAACCTGTCGTTCTGGCGTGAGGACGACGACTCGACCGAGACCATGGAGCGCATCGCGTACCTCGGCAACGCGCCCGCCGCGGCGATCTCGACCGAGCGCCGCACGATCCCGAAGATCATGACCCTCGCGACAGTGGGGATGGTCGTCGTCACGGTTGCGCTCACCGTCTTCGCCGGTCCGCTGCTCGACATGTGCCTGCGCGCGGGTGTGACGATCACCGACGGTGTGAGCCTCGTGCAGCTGCAGGAGCAGGGGGGCCAGGGATGAGCCCTTCGCGTCGTTCCCAGGTGTCGTTGTTCCTGCACCAGCTGCCCTTCCTGGTCTGGCTCGTCGCCCTGTGGATGATGCTGTGGGGGCAGTTCACCTGGCTCGCCTTCGTCACCGGCCTCGTCGCCGCCATCGTCGTCACACGCGTCTTCCGCCTCCCGCCTGTCGAGCTGTCGGGCCGCATCAACCTCTGGTACGGCCTGATCTTCGTCGTCACCTTCCTCGGCGCCGTGATCCGGGGTTCGCTCATCGTCGCGTGGCAGGTGCTCGACGTCCGGCGGCAGCCGGGCGCCGCGATCATCGCGGTGCCCCTGCGCGTCGATGACGACGTGATCATGGCCCACACCGCCGTCACGGCATCCCTCATCCCGGGCTCACTCATCGTCGATGTCGACCGCGAGAACCGGACGCTGTACCTGCACACCATCGGCGTCCGCAGTGACGAGGATGCCGAGCACCAGCGCCGCGTCGTGCTCGGGTGGGAGGCCCGCATCACGCGTGCCGTCGGCTCCCGCGAAGAACTGCAGGAGCTGCGCGCGAAGATCGCCGAGTCCGAGGCCGATGCCCACCGCAGCACGGAGTCGCCGAGAGAGGGGAGGACCCCGCTGTGACCACGGCCCTCGTCGTCGTCATCCTGGTCGTTTTCGCCGCCGCGGCCGTGCTGGCGCTCATCCGCCTCGTGATCGGTCCCTCGATCCTCGACCGTGCGGTCGCCGCCGACGTGCTGTTGACCGAGGTGGTCTGCATCCTCGGTGCCGACATGGTGATCAACCACCACACGCGGTCGCTTCCGGCCATGCTCATCATCGCCGCGGTCGGCGTGTTCGGATCGATCGCGGTCGCTCGTTTCGTCGCGCGGAAGGAGAATCCGCGATGACCCTCGAGAGCGTCCTCGACACGATCGCCCTGATCCTCGTGCTGATCGGCGCGATCCTGTGCCTCACCGCGACGATCGGACTGCTGCGCTGGAAAGACGTCCCCACCCGTCTGCACGCGGCGACCAAGCCCCAGGTGCTCGGCGTGCTGCTCATCGTCGTCGCCGTCGAGCTCGCTCTGCGGTCGTGGGAGGCCCTGGCCTTCGGCATCCCGATCGTGCTCATCCAGTTCGCGACGGCGCCGCTCGCGGCGCACATGGTCGGCCGGGCCGCGTACCGCAACCGGACGACCGACGAAGAGAACCTTTACGTCGACGAGCTGAACCACAGCACGGAGTCACCGCAGACGACGCACACCGAGTCGCGGCCCGAGAGCTGAGAGCCGCCCCGCGGCGACGACAGCTCAGGGCCGCCCCACGGCGATGGCGTGAGAAACGCTATCTCTGCCCAGACACGCGGCGGCACGGTGTTTCTCGGCAGGATCAGCGTTTATCAGTGGGGGCGCTCAGACGCCGGACCGGCGCACGTCCTCCTGAGCCTGGGGAGAAGGCGTGCCCTCCTCCGGATCGGGGGTCTCGGTGCGGTGGTCGAGCTCGCGCGCCTCGCGCTCCTCGCGGCGACCCTCGGCGAGGAAGGCCAGGCGATTGAGGCACTCGTGATTGCGTGCCACGAGCAGCGGCTTCCACAACACCGACGGCAGAATCGACGCGGCACCGGTCACGGGCTCCTCGGCGATCGTGACCGCGATGCCGTCTGCGTGCGGGCGCACGTCGATGCGGATCACTCCGCGGCCCAGGATGCCGGCCTCCGGACGAAGACGCAGGCGTCGG
The DNA here is from genome assembly GCF_029222405.1 of Microbacterium sp. Kw_RZR3. Classification (NCBI taxonomy): domain Bacteria; kingdom Bacillati; phylum Actinomycetota; class Actinomycetes; order Micrococcales; family Microbacteriaceae; genus Microbacterium; species Microbacterium sp. Kw_RZR3. Next base: position 20,427 of record NZ_JARHXC010000197.1, read on the forward strand.
GGAGGATCCCACTCCACGAGCTCGGTCTGGTCGTGGATCATGACGGGCCACACGCCGAGCGAGTGGTGGATGCGCGAGCCCTCCTTCGGCCACTCCTCGTCGACGTCGCGCATCCGTGCCGCGCCGACGACCCACACGGGATAGAGCCAGCCGTCCGACAGCACCGCGAAGAGGTCGTCGGGCGTACAGCGCATGAGGCGGGTGTTGCGGGCGGCCATGGCATCCCTCCGGTCGGCGTGTCTCGACTCTAGAGGGCGGGTGGGGAGGGGGTCTCCGGCCTTGACGCGCGGGGCGCGGAGCGGCGCGACGGAGGGAGGGCGAGGGACGAGCGGAGGAGGGATGCCGCGTGTCGGCCCTCCGCTCGTCCCCGACCCTCAGCTCGTCACCGCCGGTGAGATCACCTGAGGCGTCAGCCGCGTGGGCGCGGTTCTCTCAGCAGCACTCCTTCGTGTGACCGCAGCCGCAGGCTGGTGCGGAGGTCGAGCACGCGGATGCCGCGGCAGGTGCGGGAACGTCGAGAGTGGGGTTCTGGTCGAAGAATCCGTGAGGCACGAGGGAGAAGCCTGTGCTGTCCACCGGCATGATGGGCCAGTCCTCCGTGCGCGGAAAGTGGGTCAACCCGAAAGTGTGCCAGAGCACGATGTCGTGCCCATCGATATCGGCATCCCGTTCGATCCACCGGTCGATTGCGCCGTACCCGTCGTTCTGGTTGACCAGTTCCCCGGAGGGGAATCGCTCGCGAGGGGAGTACCGGGTCACCCAGAGATCGTGTGTCGTGAACGCGGCGCGCCGGGCGATGGACGACCCCGCATCGGCGAGCAGACTCGGCTGGCCCTCGGGGCGCAGCGTGTACCCGACCGGCTTACCGACGATGTTCGTCACGTCGGGATTCACGACGTGCCAGACGCGACCGCGCTTGCCGTCGGCATCCCTCACCCCCTCCTTCTCGCTCCGCAGCCTGCGGGTGGAGAGCGTGAAGCCGTTACCGTGCGGGTTCTCCGCCGACACGGGCACCCGCTGCGCCTCGAGCTCGTCGACCGCGTTGCGCGTGCCGTCGAGAGTCACGTCGAGACGCGCCGAGAAGAGGTGCTGGTGGTAGGGAGCGCCGATACCCGGGGCGATCTGCGATGCCCAGGGGTAGTCGCTTCCGTCGGGCTGCGCGCCCGGGTACGCGGAAGCGAAGACGACGCCGGTGGCCTTGCATTCCAGTTCTATGCGCCCGTCGAGGTACAGGTACCAGGAGAAGCCGTAGTCGTAGTTGCCGACGGTGATGAAGAAGGAAACGACCAGCCGGCGATTGCGGCGGGTGTCGGTCGAGTGGTAGTACTCGTCGGTGTGCTTCCAGAGGATCGACGCATCCTCCTCGTGCAGGCAGATGGCGTTGCGGATGGTCTGCGCTCGCCCGTCTGTCGCCGCGATCGTCGCGTCGAAGTAGTGGATCTCACCGAGGCAGTCGCATCCCAGCGCCAGCGAGTTCGCCGACTTGCCGAGTGAATACTCGCCCGCGTCGAAGTAGTTCTGCCAGAAGCGCACCGGACTCGGATCGCCGTACGGAACCACCATCTCCGCGATCGACGCGCGGTACATGATCGATCGATGGCGCTCGCCGTCGGTGAACCCGATCTCGTGCAGCGTGAGGCCCTCGACCTGGTTGAAGCCGATGCGAAAGCGCCACTTCTCCCACTCCACGACGTCGCCGTCGACGTGAAAGCTCGGGCCCTCGGGCTGTGTGATGACGATCGGCTTCTGCGTCGTCCGCGGTGCGGGGAGGCCGTCGGCGCGATGGAAGTTGTACGGAGTTCTCGGCACCTCGAACACGCGATCGTCGATGAGCTTCAGCACCTCGCCGGTCACGAGATCGACGTAGGCCACCACGCCGTCGATGGGGTGCGCCCAGGCGTTGTCGTCCTGTTCGAGCTGAAGAAAAGACAGGCAGCGGACGATACGGCGTCCGTCCTCATCGGCGAAACCGAAACGTCCCGCGGACAGTGCCGAGATGCGCACGAGCGAGACGTCATCGATCTCGCGCCGCGCCATCGCGGCCACCCACCCGTCGTGACGACGCAACAGCTCCTCGATGCGATCGAACTCTTCGAGCACGATGGGTGGTTGTCCCTCCGTGACGACGTCGACTGTCCGTCGCGAGACGATCCGCCCGGCCGTGACATCCACGACCACCTCGGTGACGGTACCGTCGCGGCGATCCATCAGCACACTGCCCACGAGACGTTCGCAGACAGTGCCGTCGAGAACGGCCGCCTTGTCGGGCTCGATGAGGTTCACGAGCATGAACGCTGTCGCTTCATGGTCGAATCCCGTGTCCAGCAGGACGGAGCGATTGATCTCGATCTCTGCCGCGCTCAGACGGTCGAGGGGGTGCGTCATGGTCAGGTTCCTGTCACTCGGGAAGTCAGCGCCCGGCGAACCAGGTCGTCTTCAGGGTGGTGTAGTTGTCGAAGGCGTGGAGGGAGAGGTCTCGACCGAAGCCGGACCGTTTACGCCCGCCGAAAGGCGTCGTCACATCGAGTGCGTCGACGGTGTTGACCGAGACCGTGCCGACCTGGAGCGCTCGTGCGACGCGCAGGGCTCGATGGACGCTGTCGGTGAACACGGATGCCGCCAGCCCGTAGGGACTGTCATTGGCCAGGCGCACGGCCTGGGCCTCGTCGTCGAACGGCACGATCGCCAGAACAGGCCCGAACACCTCCTCGCGCCAGAGCTCGGAGTCGGTGGGCACGTCGGCGAACACCGTGGGTTCCAGGAAGGCACCGGCTGCCCCCGCGACGACGTCGCCTCCTGCGATCAGGTGCGCCGTCGCTCGGGCGCGGTCGACGAATCCGCGGACGCGGTCGAGATGACGCCCGCTTACGAGAGGCCCCATTCCGGTGCGCGGATCGAGAGGGTCCCCGACGGTCAACGCTCGCGCACGAGCGGCGATGCGGTCGGAGAGCTCTGCAACCACCGGCCGCTCGACGAGGAGGCGTGAGGTGGCCGAGCAGACTTGGCCGCTGCATGTGAAGATTCCGGCGGCGGCGAAGTCGGCCACGGCGTCGAGATCGGTTGCGTCGGCGAAGACCATGTTCGCGCTCTTGCCGCCGCACTCCAACCACACGGCCTTGCCGTTGGAACGGCCCGCGTATTCCAGGAACTTCTTGCCGACCTCGGTCGAACCGGTGAAGGCGATCACGTCGACGTCGTCGTGCATTCCCAGGGCCTGGCCCGCCTCGTGGCCGAAGCCCGGAACGACGTTGAGCACTCCCGAGGGGAGGCCGGCGGCGGCGGCGAGCTCCGCGAGACGCAGCGCCGACAGCGGTGTGTCCTCGGCGGGCTTGAGCACCACGCTGTTTCCCGCTGCCAAGGCCGGAGCGATCTTCCAGATCGCGGTTTCGAGCGGATAGTTCCAGGGGACGACGGCCCCCACGACCCCGACCGGCTCGCGCGTGACGATCGCGAGATCCGTCCCCGCAGTCGGCGCGACCTCGCCGTAGACCTTGTCGATGGCCTCGGCGTACCACCGGAGGATGGCGGCGCTGCCGGGTGCGTCGATGGTCGACGTATCGGCGATGCGCTTCCCGCCGTCGAGCGAGTCGAGCAGGGCGAGTTCGTCGGTGGCGCCCTCGATCGCGTCGGCGACGGCGAACAGGATCCGCTTGCGTTCCCGCGGTGCTGCGCGCGACCAGCTCCCGGCGTCGAAGGCGCGTCGGGCGGCGAGGACGGCTCGATCGACCTCTCGTGGACCGCAACGGGCGACGTGCGCCAGCACCGCGCCCGTGGCGGGATTGACGGTTTCGAAGGTGGCGCCGTCGGCGGCGTCGACGAACTCGCCGTCGATCCATGCTCGCGTGCGCGGCTCGATCGTCGAGGCCAGACGGATCCAGTCATCGTGCGTGCGCATCAGGCTCCTCGGGTGTGTGCGGCGTGGGGTGGGAGACAAGGGCGTCGACGACGGTCTGCGCCAGCAGTGTCGCGCCGTCGATCGCCGCGCGATCTCCGGCGGGGCTGATCGTCGCGGCGGCGAACGCCGCCTGGTGGTTGACCGCCGGGGCGGATCCGATGCTCAGGTAAGGGTGGATCGAGCGGACGCGCAGGGAGACGTTGCCCATGTCGGTGGACGCCATGTTCATCCCCGCGGGACGCAGCTCTTCGGCATCCATGTCCCGCCCTCGTTGCGCAGCGCGGGCCGCGAAGAGCCGCGCGAGCTCGGTGTCGTTGCGGAACTCCGAGTACCGCGGGCTCGTCTCGTCGATGTCGAGCGTGCATCCGGTGGCGAGCGCGCCCGCTTCGAAGCACGCAGTCACGCGACGAAAGGCCGCGTCGAGTTCCTCGAGCGTTTCAGCGCGGACGTACCAGTTGCCGCGTGCCGACCCCGGGATGGCGTTCGGTGCGGTTCCTGCCGTGCGCACGATGCCGTGCACACGGACCGAGGTGGGAAGTTGCTGGCGCAGCAGCCCGATGGCGACCTGCGCCACCGTGAAGGCGTCGGCCGCGTTGATCCCGAGCGTGGGGTACGCCGACGCATGCGATTCCCGGCCGGTGAAGACGACGTCGAAGTGCGCGACGGCGAGGGGGCGAGCCCACAGGGCATCGGCGGGTCCGGGGTGGATCATCACGGCGAGGTCGACCCCGTCGAAGATGCCGGCATCGAGGAGGTGGATCTTGCCGCCGCCGCCCTCCTCGGCGGGCGTTCCGATCACCATGATCGTTGCGTCGAGCTCGTCCGCGAGCGGGATGAGGGCTGCGGCGGCTCCGACGGCGGCGGCGGCGATGATGTTGTGCCCGCATGCGTGCCCCAGTCCGGGCAGCGCGTCGTACTCGGCGATCAGGGCGACGGTCCGCGAGCCACGCCCCGCGCGCGCGACGAAGGCGGTGTCGAGGCCACCTGCCCCGCGTTCGACGCTCATGGCGAGGCCATACAGGCGTTCGATGAGCAGAGCGACGGAGCGGTGCTCGTGCCACGCTGTCTCGGGGTCCGCATGCAGCGCGTGACTGACCTCGAGGATGAGATCGCGGTGACGCAGCACGGTCTGCGCCGCGAGCTGCGCGAGTTCCTCACTCATCGCCGGGAACCCCATACGAGGGAGCCGAAGCGGGGGCGACGGCCCGTGTCAGGTAATCGTTCTTCTGCGGCATCCACAGGGAGAGAAGACGACGCAGTTCGCGGACGGGATCGTCGTGGTCGTCGACACGGAGGTCGCTCACGCGCCAGGATGCGCCTTCGACGACGGCAAGACCGGCGGATCGGAGTGGACCCGCTTCGCCCCCCGCCGCGGCGGCGGCTTCGAGCGCCGTCATGAGACGTTCCTCCAGCGTGCCCGCGGCCGTGGTGAAAGCGATGACCATCTCGTTCAGCACCGCGTCGCTCGCGAGGAGGTTTCCCGCGGCGACGCACCCGTCACCCGTCTGCGCTCCGTGGATGCCGAGCGCGAGCGGGCCGGAATGAACGGCGACGCGGCCGTGGCGGTCGACCGCGGTGACTTGCCGATAGGCCGCGAACGGGTCGGCGGACAGGGCATCAGCGACTGCGGCATCCGGGGTTCGCTCTTTCGCGAGAAGGTCGAGGACCGCACTCCCGAGCGCAGGATTCGTCACGTTCTGCGACGCGACCGCACCGACTCCGGCGCGCAGGTGGGAGCATCGGGAGGCCACGGCGGGGCTCGACGAGGAGATGACCAGACCGAACGCACCGTCGAGATGCGCCGCCAACGACAACGTCACAGCGTCACCTCGTGATCGTCGGCGGGATCGCTGATGACGGCGGTGGCGTCGATTTCTACGAGCCACTCCGGGCGGGCCAGGGCATCGACGACGAGCCCGGTCGATACGGGGTAGACGCCCTTCATCCAACGCCCCATGACCCGGTAGACCGGTTCGCGATAGCGGATGTCGGTGAGGTAGACGACGACCTTCACGATGTCGTCGAGACGAGAGCCGGCCTCGCGCAGCAGCATGTCGATGTTCGCCATCGCCTGCTCCGTCTGGGCCTCGACGTCGCCGATGCCGATGCTTTCGCGCGAGTCGAGGTCTTGTCCGATCTGGCCTCGAAGGTACACGACACCCCCGGCGACGACAGCTTGGCAGAGGTCGTTGTCGAGGTGCTGCTCGGGGTAGGTCAGCCGTGTGTTGAACGGCCGGATGCGAGTGTGCGCGGTCATCGGGCGATCTCCGAGTCGAAGGAAGGGGTGAAGGCGGTCTCGTCGGTGGGTCGGTAGTCGGCGTACATCCGTTGAACGGCGATGTGGTCGCTCACGTGCTTGGCGTCGTGCCAGACGCCCCAGATGAAGCTCGAACCGCGCCGAGACTGCCACGGCAGGCCGAGGTAGTAGATGCCCGGCTCGGCGGAGACACCGCGCCGGTGCGCGGGCCGACCGTCGTCGTCGACCGCTCCGTCGGGCAGCCATCGGTAGTCCGAGGCGAAGCCCGTCGCCCACACGACCGAGGTGACGCCCGCTTCTCGCAGGTCGAGGGTGCGCAGGGGGTGACGCATCTCGTCCGGGTCGGGACCGAACTGGCGTGCGTCGGGCTCCTCTGGCAGATCGAGTCCGATCCGCTCGGCGTAGGCGTCGGCTTCGTCGAGCAGATCGAGGTAGTTCGCGTCGCCCGCTGCGATGTTGCGCGCCAGATCGTCACCGAACTGCACGATTCCGTCCTGATACGCGTTCGTCCGGCCGACGAGGGTCACTCCTGCCGCGGCCAGCGAGCGGAAGTCCACGGTGTGCCCGCCGTCGGCGCCGCTGACGGCGATGGTGACGTGGTCCGCTCCGCGCGGAGGGGTAGCGGCATCCCATTTGTCCAGCACGCCCAGCCACCAGACGAAATCACGCCCCCGGTAGCGACGGGGGGGCCGGTCGTGGGGGCCGACTGAGAGGTACACCTGCCGGCCCGATCTCTGCAGTTCGGCGGCGATCTGCACGCCCGAGCTGCCCGCGCCCACCACGAGCGTCGCGCCAGCGGGGAGGAGGTCCGGGCGGCGGTATCCCGAGGAATGCACCTGCACGACGTCGGCGTCCGCGGGAAGCACGGGCGGGATGACCGGGGTCTGGAACGCTCCGGTCGCCGCCACGACGTATCGCGCTCGGTACACCCCGTCCGACGTGTCGAGAAGAAAACCGGGCTCGCCGGCGATACGTCGAACGGAGTGCACCTCGACGCCGCACCGCACGGGCGCGGCGAACTTCTCGGCGTACGCGCGCATGTACTCGGCGACCTGATCCTTGGTGGCGAACTCGTCCGGCGCGACGTCGGAGAACTCCATACCCGGGAATCGGTCGTGCCAGGCCGGTCCGTTCGCGACGAGGGAGTCCCAGCGTTCCGACCGCCAGCGTTCGGCGATGCGACCTCGCTCGAGCACGAGATGACGCAGACCGGCGCGCGTGAGGTGCTCGCTCATCGCGACACCCGCTTGACCGGCTCCGACGACGATCACCTCCACGTCACGGTCGTCGGGAACGGTGCTCGTCTGCGGGATGGATGACATGGCGCGGCGCTTTCGTTCGGGAGAGAAGTCCCCCCGAGTCTGTGAAGACACGCGATGTCCGTGCAAATAGTGGACGACGGTGGTCATCATCTAAAATTGAGATGCAAGCCGCAGAGAAACTTCTGTGAAACACATCGGAAATGTGAAACATGCGTCCTCCCGCCAAGCCCGATATCTCACTGGCCCAACTTCGCTACTTCGTGGTCGCCGCGGAGCAGGGGAGTATGACGTGGGCCGCCGACGAGCTCTTCATCGCACAATCCGCGATCTCGACCGCGATCGCCAACCTCGAGAAGACGCTCGGTGCCCAGCTACTGATCCGTCGCCGGGCGAAAGGTCTTCAGCTGACGCCCGCGGGGATCGAACTGCTCCAGCGCAGCCGTGGCATCCTGGCGGCCGTCGACGACGCCGTCCAGGCGTTGCGCCCCGAGAACACGTCGGGGCGGGTGAGCGTCGGGTGCTTCCGCACAATGGCACCGTTCTATCTGCCCGATATCGTCAGTGCCCTCGAAGCCAGCCATCCCGAACTTCAGCTCGACGTCATCGAGCTGCTGGCCGACGGGGTGAACGACGCGCTCCGGGAGCAGTCCATCGAGATCGCGCTCACGTACGATCTGGGGCTGGCCGCCGACGTGGACCGGACGGTGTTGTCCTCGGTGCCCTTGTACGTCGCGGTGGGCGCGCAGCATCCGCTGGCCTCGCGCTCTCACGTACGTTTGGCCGAACTCGTGGACGAACCCATGGTGCTGCTGGACCTGCCGGTGAGCCGGGACTACTTCTTGAAGGCGTTCACCGACCAGGGTCTGCGACCGTCCGTGCGCTATCGCTTCGCGAACTTCGAGGGTGTCCGTGCGATGGTGGCGAGCGGTCACGGCTTCACGCTGCTCAATCAGCAGCCCAAGTTGAGCTACACCTACTCCGGCGGCGAGCTGCATCGGCTCGCCATCGTGGAGCCGACGAGGCCCCTCGACATCGTGCTGGCCCGACGTTCTTCGGTCCCTCTCACGCGCAAGGCGAGTCTGTTCGCCGCGGAGGCGCGCCGCGCCGTGGACTCCGTCCTTCACGGCCGCGTCACGGAGCCGGCTTCATAGACGACGTGTCCGGACACGACCGTACGGCGCACGCGCGCGGCACCGAGACCGGCTACGTCCCGCACGTCGCGGTCGATCCACACCAGGTCGGCGAGGAGCCCCTCGCGGAGGGCACCCGTCACGTGCTCGCACCGATTGATCCATGCCGCCGCGGACAGATAGGCGTCCAGTGCCGTGCCGAGCGAGAGAGCCTGCTCGGCGAGAAGAGGTGTCGTGAACACGTCATCGCCGATCGCATGCGGATCCTCCGGTACGCCGGTGCGGGTGACGGCGGTGCGTACCGACCACAAGGGATTGGGATCGGTGACCGGCCAGTCGCTCCCGCCGACGATACGGCCACCGGCGCCCGCGATCGCGGCGAAGGGGAAGTGCCGATGCTCGCGATGCCTGCCGAGGAGGGGCAGCTTGCGGGTCACGATCTCCTCATCCCTGCGGGCCCAGATGGCCGTCACGTTCGCGCTCGCGTCGAGTTCGGCGAACCGGGGGATGTCGGCGTCGTCCACGATGTCGAGGTGAGCGATGTGATGCCGGTGCGGGGACGCGCCACGGCGCTGCCGGACGATCGCGAGGGCGTCCAGGCAACTGCGGACGGCACCGTCGCCGACCGCGTGGAAGTGGATCTGGAAGCCGGCCGCGTCCAGAGCCACGCTCAGTTCGTCGAGATCCTCCTGAGGGATGAACTGCACTCCGCGATCGTGGGAGTGTCCCTCGAACGGGTCCAGCATGGCGGCCGTCCGATTCTCGACCATGCCGTCGACCATCA
>NZ_JARHXC010000198.1:0-54440 GCF_029222405.1 Microbacterium sp. Kw_RZR3
GATGCCGCCCCGCGGCTCCCTAAGCTCGGAGGACGCCGCCCGACGGCACCCCGAGGAGACGCATGCGCAAATCCGGCCGCCCCACGATGATCGACGTCGCCGCCGAGGCCGGCGTGAGCCTGAAGACGGTCTCGCGCGTGGTCAACGGCGAGCCCCACGTCGACCCCGCGCTGACCGAGCGCGTGAACGCCGCCGTCACCCGCCTCGGCTACCACCGCAACGCCCTGGCCGCGAACCTGCGGTCGGGCAGCCGCGACACGATCGGCTTCATCGCCGCCGACCTGTCGAACACCTTCTACATGGCGGTCGCCGCCGCCGTGTCGTCGATCGCGGCACGCCAGCGCATGCACGTGGTCATGGCATCCAGCGAAGAAGACGCCGACATCGAACGCGCCCTCGCCCTCGACATGTGCCAGCGCCAGGTCGGCGGGCTGATCGTGGTGCCCACCGCCGCCGACCACTCCTACCTCGCGCGGGAGGTCGAGTTGGGCACCCCGGTGGTCTTCCTCGACCGCCCAGGTAGCGGCATCCCCGCGGACGCGATCCTGCTCGACAACCGCGGCGGAGCCCGGTCCGCCGTCGCGGAGCTGCTCGCCGAGGGGCATCGGCGCATCGCCGTGCTGCAGGACTCGCTCGGGATCTACACGATGGCCGAGCGCTGGGAGGGGGTGCGCGACGCCTTCGCGGCCGCGGGTCATACGCCCGATCCCGCGCTCGTGGTCGAGAACCTGCACACGCCGACCGCCGCACGCGACGCGATGGAGCGCCTCCTCGCCGCCGACGACCCGCCCACCGCGGTGTTCTGCGCCAACAACCGCGCCACGATCGGCGCGCTGGAGTCGATCCTGCCGCGCGGAGCCGACGTCGCCATCGCGGGATTCGACGATTTCGAGCTCTCCCGGCTGCTGCCCCGACGCATCCGCATCGTCGACTACGACATCGCCGACCTCGGCACGCGCGCGGCGCAGACCCTGCTTTCCCGCGGGGCCGAACCGGCCACCGGGTCGCACACCCAGCTCGTGCCGACGCGCCTCGTCGACCGGGGCGGCGTGGGCTGATCCGACGGGCGGCGAATCCGGCGGGCGGGCCGCGCACCTCGGCGCCCCCGTCTTCCGCATAAACGCGATCCACGCACAGAAACACGCTGTGCTCGCGTTTCTGTGCGCGGATGGCGTTTATGGCCGCGAACGGAGGTCCCGGATGCCGACGCGTCGACGCGCCACATGGCACAGTGGACGAATGGTCACCGCGAGCAGAGGCGACGGCATGCGCCGCGCCAATCTCGCGCTGGTGCTGCGCACCGTGCACCGCGAGGGTCCCCGCTCCCGCGCGGCGCTCACCGAGGCGACCGGTCTGAACCGCTCGACGATCGCCGATCTCGTGGGCGAGCTCGTGAGCGATGGCCTCGTCGTCGAGCGCGCCCCCGATCCGATCGGCCGGGTCGGCCGCCCGTCGCCCACGGTGGCCCCCGATCCGCGTGTCGTCGCGGTGGCGGTGAACCCCGAGGTCGACGCGCTCGACATCGGCGCCATCGCGCTCGATGGCACGCTGATCGCCCGCGAACGCCTCCCGCAGAGGCGGCTGCTGACCCCCGAGCGCACCGCCGAGATCGTCGGCGAGCGCCTCGCCGCCTGGGCCGAAGGGCCGCTCCGCGATCGCCGCACGGTCGGTGTCGGAGTCGCGGTCCCCGGTCCCGTGCGTGCCTCGGACGGCCTCGTGCGCACGGCCCCGCACCTGGAGTGGACGGATGCCGCGATCGGCACGCTCATCGAGCAGGCGACGGGATTGCCGGCCCGGGTGGGCAACGACGCCGCGCTCGGCGCTGTCGCCGAGCACCTCTTCGGCGCCGCGCGCGGCGCCCACGACGTCGTGTACCTCAACGGCGGCGCGAGCGGCATCGGCGGCGCCGTGATCGTCGGGGGCACCTCGCTCGGCGGCGCGGGCGGATACGCGGGCGAGTTCGGGCAGAATCGCCCCGGGATCGTGGACGCCGCCGACCGCCGGGCCGCCGACGGGGTGCTCGAAGACGAGGTGAGCCGCTCGCGGCTGCTCGCCGCCGTGGGGCTCGAGGGCGGTGACGACGCGGCCCTGTCCGACGCCCTGGCATCCGCATCCGACCCCGTTTCGGCCGCCGAAGTCGATCGGCAGCGGCGAATCCTCGCGACCGCTCTCGCCAACGCCGCCAATGTGCTGAACCCGGCGGTGATCGTGCTCGGCGGCTTCCTGGCCGTGCTCGCGGCGCGCGATCTCGACGGGCTCGACGCGGCGGTGCGCGCGCAGACGGTGCCCGCGTGCGCCGAGGGCCTGCGCCTCGCGGTCGCTGAGCTGGGCGAGGACCGGTTGCTCGTGGGCGCGGCCGAGGCGGTGTTCGAGGCCGAGCTCTTCCCGGGGCGGTGAGCGCTCCCACCGGGAGGACATCCCGGGTCGGGAGGGCGTACCGACCCCCCGCGCATCTCCTCCCGTTCGGGCCGCAACCACGTGACGCGGGGAGGACCAGGGACGAAGGGAGGACGCCCCCGGCCGACACGTCCTCCGCTCGTCCCTGCTCCTCCCCTCCGCACGGCGCGCGCCGCGCCGGCCCCGGTGTCGGCGACCCAGGGCAGGATGGACACGTCGACGCGAGGAGAACCATGACCGAGACACGCCCCGCCGGAGCCACGTGGTCGGAAAACCACCGCTACCGCGCCACCGAGGTGCTGCTGCCCGCCGACCTCGACGAGCTCGCCGAGGTCGTGGCATCCGCCCGCACCCTCCGCGTCCAGGCCACGCGACACACGTTCAACGACGTGGCCGACTCCGACGCGGCGCTGGTGTCGCTCGAGCGCATGCCCACCCGCGTCCAGATAACCGGCGACCGGGTACGCGTCGAGGGTCTCGTGACGTTCGCGCAACTCGCACCCGTGATCGAGGCCGAGGGCCGCGCCCTGCACAACCTCGGTTCGCTCCCCCACATCTCCGTCACCGGCGCCACCGCCACGGGTACGCACGGTTCCGGTACCCACAACGGCAACCTGTCGAGCGCCGTGCGGGCGGTCGAGATCATGGATGCCGAGGGCCGAACGCACCGCATCGACCAGACGCACGCGTGGTTCCCCGCCGCCGCCCTCAGCATCGGCGCCCTCGGTGTCGTCACCGCGGTCGAACTTCAGACCGAGCCGACCTACCGGGTGACGCAGCAGGCGTACACCGGCGTGGCGTGGGACGACATCGTGGCAGACCCCGAGCGGGTCTTCGGCGGCGCGCGCAGTGTCAGCGTCTTCACGACCTGGGGCGACCCGGCCCACGATCTCGTCTGGGCGAAGAGCGACGACGGCGCACCCGACCGGGTCGAAGAGCTGGGCGGTCGACCCGTCGGAGACGACATCCACCTCGGACGGATCCGCACCGTCGACAACACCACCCCGCGCGGGACCGTCGGCCCGTGGCACACGCGGCTCCCGCACTTCCGCGCCGACGCCCTCCCCAGCGACGGCGACGAGATCCAGTCCGAGTACTTCGTCCCGTTCTCGTCCGCGCGCGAAGCCCTTGCCGCGGTGCGGGCGATCGCGCCCGCATTCGACGCGCACCTCCTCGTCACCGAGCTGCGCACCGTCGCCGCCGACGAACTGTGGCTGAGCCCCGCGTATCAGCGCGACGTGCTCGCGATCCACTTCACCTGGCGCAACGACACCGCGGGCGTCCTCGGCGTGCTGCCCCACATCGAGACGGCGCTCTCGCCGTTCGACGTCCGGCCGCACTGGGGCAAAGCCTTCACCATGCCCGGAGACGCCGTCCGCGCCACGCTCCCCCGCGTCGACGACTTCCTCGCCGCGGCCAGAGAGGCCGACCCGCGCGGCGTCTTCCGCAACGACTTCCTGCGGCGGACGCTGGGGCTCTAATCGGCGCGCGGGAGCCCGCGCAAGAACCCGGTGATCGCCCCGCGGAACCGCTCGGGATCCTGGTTCGCCTCGTTGCAGTGCCCCGTCGCGTCGAACGCCACGAGCGAGGCCTGCGGATGCCGCGCCGTGTAAGCCGTCGAACCGGTCACCGGCACCACCGGGTCACGCAGACTGTGCACGATGAGGGTCGGCAGAGCCGGCGCGGGACGCGGGCCGTCGACCCAGTTCAGCGCGCGGGCGTCGACCGCCTCGATGAGTCCGAGTACCCGCGATCCGAGCCGGCTTTCGAGCACCCGCAGGGCGGTGGCGCCGACTGAACCGGGGAGGTGCACGCCCCGCACCGCGCGGGCGACGATCCGGTTCCAATCCAGGGCAGGGGCGACGAGCACGAGACCGGTGATCGCCGCGCGATGACGCGACTCCTCGAGCGCGAGCATCGCGATCGTCGCCCCCATCGACCACGCCACGAGCACGATCTCGCGCGCGCCGTGCTCGACGGCGTAGCTGATCGCGTCGTCGACGTCGCGCCATTCCCGCATCCCGAGCGACGAGGGCAGCGCCTCGGCGGGAGCCGCTTCCTCGTCACCCGCGTACGACACGACGAGCGAGGTCCACCCGGCGTCGTGAGCGGCGGGGGCCGAGCGCAGCGCGCCGGACCGGCTCGACCGCAGGCCGTGCACGTGGATGGTCCAGCGCGCGGCATCCGGATCCCCGATGACCCATGCTCGGGCATCCCCGCCGCGCCGGAGGGGGATCGCGACGTGCTGCGTCGGGCCCACCTCCTCGGGGGCCCCGATGCTCTGCGAGGTCCATGCCCCTCGCGCGGGTCCGTCGGCCAGGCCGTCCGGACGCGCGACGAGGGATCGGACGATGCGCGCTCCGTCGTCCCGCACGATCTCGCCGACCGTGAGGTGCGTGCCGTCGTCGAGCCAGACGCCGTACGTGCCCGGTTGCCGACTCTCGGCGGTCGCGGGCACCGAGACGGTGTCGCCCTCGATCTCGACGGGGACGAAGGGCTTGGCGGCGCGCGGTGCGATCAGGCGCCGGGCGACGTAACCGCCGAGCGCGAGATGCAGAGCGCCGACGGCCGCCGCGGCCATGCCGGTTCCGACGATGAGGCGGCGAGTCATGCGCGGTCTCCTGAGGTGGGGCGGGTGAGGTGGGTGTCGATGGCGTCCAGCAGAGCGCGCTCCTCGTCCCGCAGAGGGGTCGAGGTGGCGATCGCGTCGTCTTCGATGGCGACGCGCAGGCTGTGCAGCCGGATGTCGAGGTCCGCGAACTCGGCGGGTCCGGCAGGGATGCTCGCCCCGCGCTCCTGCGCGAGTCTCTCGGCGCCCGCGAGCAGGTTCTCCGCCCGACGACGGATCTCGGCAGTGGTTCGGGATGCCACGAAGATCCCGATCACGAAAGAGACCACGCCGAGGTAGAACAGCGGGTCGAACAGGGCGCTGACGACGGCGTTCGGGATGAAGAACCGCGTGAGGGTGATGTCGACGACCTCGCTGAGACAGCCGAGCACGATGCCCGCGGCGCCCACGCGGAACAGCCGGCGCGCGACGGGGAGCGAAGTGCGCGCCGATCGGTAGAGCAGGACCCCGACCAGGGCGATTCCCGACATGTGCAGGATGCCGTAGGCCCACGCACCGGTCGACGTGTGCGCCGCCGTCTCGAGGAACAGGAACGATGAGGGACCACGCTCCGGCATCGCCACGAAGAAGACCACGGCGAACAGCGCTGCCAGGGTCAGCGGGAAGCCCCACCGGAGGGTCCTGATCCGCGCGCTCGCAGGAGCCGTGCCGGCCTGGATGCCGAGCCACAGCGCGACCATCGTCAGGACGTTCTGCACGAGCTTGAGCACGTTGGTTCCGCCGAGCGGACTGTCCAGCGTCGCGAGAGGGATGACGGTGCCCTGGGTGAGGAGAGCGATGACGCCCAGGAGGGCCGCGAGCCAGGCGATCCGCGCGCGCGGTTGCCGCCATGCGACGCGCGCCCGCAGAATCACGACGAGCGCGAGTCCGACGAGCGCCGCGTCGATGAGGAGCATGGTCACCATGCGAGCTCCGCCACCCTCGGGCTGGCGTATATGAGACGCGCGATGGCGTGGGCGACGTGTTCGGCCACGAGCTCGGCCTCGACCTGCACCGTGTCGAGATCGGGATTCGCGTGCGGGGCGACAGACGAGCGTTCGTGCACCGCGCCGCAGCAGTGCGCGTCGTCGAGAAGGTGGCCCAACTCGTGCGAGGCCGCGAACTCGCGATAGACGGGCGCGTCGGCCGCCCGGACGTGGATGGTCCCCTCGCGACGATCGAGGAACGAGACGAGGTAGCCGGTCAGCGTGCCCCACGATGCGGTGTCGGTCTCGGCGATGACCCGGAGCCGGATGCCGACCGCCTGCTCGACCGCGCGGACGACCTCGTCGAAGGTCGCCCCCGGAGCCAGCGTCGTGCGGGCGAGCGCGCGATCGCCACGCGTCCGCACCCGCGCGAGCATGTCGTCGGTCGCCGTCACCGCCGCCTCCCCGTCCGGTGGATCATGACGCCGGCGGCCTGCCCCGGAGAGATCGTGCGATCGCGCGGAGCGCGTCGGGAGACATCTGTCCGAGCGCGCGGAACTGGATCCTCTCTGCGCCCGCCTCCCGCATCGCGTCGCGCAGTTCGAGTTCGGCCTCGGTCCGATCGGTCAAGGCTTCGTCGGTGTGATCGGTGAGGTATTCCACGGGGACGTCGGCCCACTGTGTGATGAGTCGGAGCACCTCTTCGTCGAGGACCACCGTGTTCGTCGTGGCGGTGAGCAGGGTGCGTGCACCGTGGGCGGCACGGGGATCGACGTCTTCGAGATGATCGAGCAGGTCGGACTCGGTCGCGGCGTGACTGGCGATCAGGCGACGGACGCGTTCTGCGAGGGGCGCCGCGGGCACGCGCATCTCGACACGGGGGGCCGCGTCGGGGCTCGCGAGCTGCTCGGGAGTCACCTCGAGCACGGCGGCGAGCGCCTCGATGTCGTTGGTGTTGTACGGCAGCGAG
This sequence comes from Microbacterium sp. Kw_RZR3, assembly GCF_029222405.1. Lineage (NCBI taxonomy): Bacteria > Bacillati > Actinomycetota > Actinomycetes > Micrococcales > Microbacteriaceae > Microbacterium > Microbacterium sp. Kw_RZR3. The sequence continues at coordinate 6,902 of NZ_JARHXC010000198.1, forward strand.
AAGCCCGCGCGCGACTGGTAGTAGCTCTTCGTCATCCCGGCGCGACGGATGAGCTCGCCCACGGTGAGCCCTTTCGCCCTCCGCAGGCGATCCACGTTCGCCACCACTCGCCGGGAGTACCGGGAAGGTGGTCCGACAGCACCCCGACCCACGTTTCGATCGTAGACGACCCGCACGCTGATCGTATTTACATGAATCGATGAGTGCTATTTACGACCCTCTGTGCTTGGATGAAAACAGAGACATGGTGCGAGGCCCCCGACTCCTCCGTCGCTCACGCGCATCGGATGACGCCCGGGCCGCCCCAGTTCTCGTCAGCGGGCGCGGCGGCATTGGGGGACGCCGCGCCCGCTGCATCTCACGTGAGGTTCACGCCTTCCCGCGAATCGGTAGCCCGACTACCTCTGCTACCTTTTCATCAGCTCTTGTGCGCACGAATTCCCCCGGATTACGCTCGACGGCAATCAGGGCCTGTAGTTTTACTACTTGACTTTCGCCCTCGAAGACGACGGAGTCTCATGCGATCCCCCCACCCCCTGCGCCGCTGGACGGCGCTCTCCACCACCGGCGCGGTGATCGCGTCCCTCGCGGTCGCGGGCACCGTGTCGCCGGCCACCGCCGACACGACCGCCACGATCTCGGTCGACACCGCCACCGTGGTGCAGAACGATTTCCTCGGCATCGGCGTCAACGTCATCCCATCCGCCCTCATGGGGCGTTCACGCGGATTCGGATACTCGGATGCCGACTGGGCGGTGGACGCCGAGCGCATCGCCACCATCCGGCCCAAGGTCGCGCGCGTCTGGTTCCAGATCGACTGGATGGAGCCCGAGAAGGGCGTCTACACCTGGGACAGCGACCGGATGAAGGCTTTCTACGCCTACCTCGACGCGTTCAAGGCCGCCGGCACCGATATCGAGCTGAACTTCGGCTGGAAGGTCGGCTCGACCGTCCACGACTGGTTCGGCATCCCCGGCGTCGACCCGTGGACCAGCGCCCCGGCCGACAACGCCGCGTACGCGGCATCCGCCTCCGCTCTGATCGACCAGCTCAAGAACGTCCGCGGGTACGACAACGTCAAATACCTCACCTATTACAACGAGCCCAACGGCAGCTGGGACTTCGAAGCCCCCGGCGATCAGCAGGCCGCCTACGTGCAGATGGCGCAGGCCGTGCACCAGCGGCTCGTCGCCGACGGACTCCGCGACGAGGTCGAGATCTGGGGACCGGAAGAGACCGGCGCCCCCGCGTGGACCACCTACATGGCGCAGAACGGCGGCGACGCGTTCGATCAGTACAGCTTCCACACCTACGGCGACTCGTACGGCTCGGTCCCGGCGAGTATCAACGCCCGCAAGAGCGTCGCCGGGGGCAAGCCGGTGAACATGTCCGAGTTCGGCTGGTCGGACGACAACGCGAGCGGCTGGGACTCGGGGTATGCCAATTACGTGATCGCGGGCGCGAACCTGGGGCTGCATTCGCTCCTGGTCTGGCAACTCAACGGCACCTGGACCGTCGACCCCGACGGCGACACGAACGGCACGTACAACATGTGGGACGCCCTTCCGCTCGGCCTCGAGCCGCGCAAGACGTTCCTGTCGGCGGGGCTGCTGAACCGCTACGTTCCGGCGCACAGCCAGGTGCTGCAGTCCAGCTCATCGACGGCGGACGTGCGCACCGCCGCGTTCCGCGACGCCGCGGGCGAGTACACGCTCCTGGTCGAGTCGAAGGGAACCGCTCCGACCGACCTCGACGTCTCGTTCGGTTCCACGGCGATCGGCAAGGACTTCCACCGCGTCGTCTACGACAACGATCTCGTCCCCGACGAGAACGCGCTCCTGCCCGCCGTTTCGGCCACGCTGCCGGCGGGAACGGGCTTCTCCGATCAGCTCGACGAGGGGTACTCGTTCGCGATCTACACGACGGCCGACCCCGCCGTCCAGGTGCGTTTGAGCGATGCCGACCCCACGGTGGCGTCGGGTTCGACCCTCGCGCTCACCGCCGATGTCATCGACGGCGCTCCCGGCGTGACGTGGTCGGTCGACGGCACGGGCAACGGCTCCGTGTCGAGCTCCGGCGTCTACACCCCGCCCAGCGTCGACTCGGAACGCAAGGTCGCTGTCCGCGCCACCAGCACCGCCGACCCGACGTCGTCGGCGGTCACCCTCGTGACCGTGACCCCGCAGCTCACGGCGAGCCGCGTCGATCCCGTGCAGTTCGACCTCGACAGCGGCGTCTACGCCGGCTCCGAGGTGCTGACACTGTCGACGCCCACCGCGGGCGCACAGATCCGGTACACCACCGACGGTTCAGAACCGACCGCGAGCTCCACGCTCTACGAACGCCCCCTGATCCTCCCGGAGACCTCCACGAAGCTCTACCGCGCGGCGGCTTTCGCAACGGGAAAGCAGGCCTCGGGCATCACGAGCCGCCTCTTCAAAGTCGGCGGCGTCTCCCAGGGTCCCGACGGCTACACCCTTTGCGCGAACGAGGGCGGAACGTGCTTCTTCTCCGGTCCGCAGAGCGTGGCGTTCGGCGGCGACGGACTCTTCACGTACCAGGCGAAGACGGGCCCGGTCTCGTGCGACGCGGCGACGCTCGGCGACCCGAACCCCAACGGGACGCAGAAGTGCTACGTCAGCCCCGAGCTGCCGTCGTCCTACCCGCTGGTGACGCTCACCAACGCCGGCTTCGAGAAGCCCGGCGGGACGAAGTCCAAGACCGGCCCCTTCACGAACGGCTGGACCTTCAACAGTCGCTCCGGCATCCAGAACGGTCAGGGACCGCTCGGGCCGCCGACGCCGTCGGAGGGCCAGCAGGTCGGATACCTCAAGACGGATGCCGGGGTTCAGGGCACCATCTCGCAGGAGGCGGCGTTCCCCGCCGGGGAGTATCAGGTCGTCTTCGCCCTCTCGGGACGATCCGGCTATCCCGCGCAGAGCTTCGACGTGCTGTACGACGACACCGTGATCGGCTCGTTCGCGGTCGGCTCGACGAGCTCGTACGAGACCAAGCGGACCCCCGCCTTCACCTCCGACGGCGGTCGCCACACGATCACGTTCCGCGCCACCGCGCCCTCGGGCGACCGCACCGCGTTCCTCGACGCGGTCCGGATCGAAGCCCCGGTCCCGCCGGAGCCGGCGCAGCTGCAGAACACCGGCTTCGAGGCTCCGTCCACGACGGGCGTCAAGTCGGCGCCGTTCACCGAGGGCTGGTCGTTCGTCGGCCGCAGCGGCATCCAGCACAACGGGAGTGCCTTCGGGGCGCCGTCCGCGCCCGAGGGCACCCAGACCGCGCTGCTGCAGTCGCGTGACGGGCAGCACGGATCGTTCTCGCAGACGCTCGACATGGCAGCCGGTGACTACACACTGACCTACCAGGCGTCGCGACGCCCCGGGTACAGCGCGGTGCAAACGGTGCAGGTGCTCATCGACGGGGTCGTCGTCGACAGCTTCGCTCCCCCGACGGCGACGTTCAGCTCGCACACCTCGCCGACCTTCACGGTTCCGGCGGGCGATCACGAGATCATGTTCCGCGGGTCGGCAGCCTCCGGAGATGCGACGGCATTCATCGATCAGGTGGTGCTGACACCGATTCCCTGAGCCGGGACGACGGCGATCACGAGCGGGGGCTCGGGCGGTGCGCCCGGGCCCCCGTCGCGTCGGTCCGCGGGATACCTTCCCCTCGCACTCGTGGAACGGGTGAGACGCCGCAAGGTCGCGGGCGAACTGCAGCGCGCTCGCCCGCGGGAACACGCGCCGCGACCGAACCGCCCCGATCCGACGCGGTCACACTGGGAGGTCGACTCCGCCTTCCCGAGGACCGCCGCATGTCTTTCACTCCCTTACCCGACGAGCGGTGGATTCCCGTGGCCTTCGGCGCTCTCGACGCGCGTGGCATCCCGACCCTGGCCGCCGAAGCGGACGTTCTCGCCGTTCCGATCACCCCCGGACCGGCGCTCTGCCTCGTCGGCGACGGCGCCACGCTGTGGCGCGAGCTCGTCGATGGCGCACCCCATCCACCTCGCGAGTTCTCGCCGGAGGAGAACGTCGTTCTGGAACATCTCCGAGACAGGGGTCTGGTGGTCGTGGGCCGAGCCCATCCCGCCGCAGTGACGCGCCTCGATCCTCCGGCGCTCTCCTCTCCGCTGCACGAGCTCGTGTACGCCCTCGTCCAGCACGTCGCGGCCTCCCTCGGCATCCGGTGCGTGTTCGTGAAAGGCCCCGCCCTGCATCACCAGGGTCTGCGTGAGCGCGAGCATTCGGGCGATGTCGACGTCTGGTGCGACCCCGCCCGGTGGGATGAGCTGGCCGCCGCTCTCGCCCCCTGGGGGTGGGAGCGTGAGCCCGACCCGTGGAGGGGCACCTCCGTCCACCACACCGCGACGATGACGCCCACGTCATGGGGGTGCGAGATCGACATCCACCGCCGCTTCCCGGGGCTGACGCTCGACGACTCCGAGGCCTTCGAAGCACTCCTCGGGTTCTCGACCACGATGCGCGTCGCGGGTGTCGCCGTCTCGGTCCCCTGCCGCGATGCCCATGCCGTGATCTTCGCCCTGCACACGGTGCGGCCCGCGGTGGGGAGGCCTGTCACCGAGCACGACCATCGGGTCGCCCAGATCATCCTCGCCTCGGCGGGCGGGGCGATCGAAGCCGCCCGCAAGCTCGGGGCCGTCCCCGTCCTCCGCGCGGACCTTTCCGTGTCGTTTCCCGGCATCGACCCGGGTCCCGATGACGGGGCCCCTCGCGACTGGTTCCATCGCGCGCAACCCGATCTCCCGCGCGCGTACCTCGTCGCAGTGCGCTCCCTCCCATGGCGCGAGCGCGCCCGGGCACTACGCAACCTCGCATGGCCGCCAGACGACATCGCTCTCGCCTCCGCCCGGCGCGCCGGCGAACCGACCGAGGATGCCGGTCGGGCCCGACGCCGACGCCTGGTTCGCGGCGTTCGCTCATGGACACCCGTCTTTCGTCGGAGCCGGCGATGATGGCCTCGAACCCGAACCGCGGGCTCCTCGTTCACGAATGGATCGCGCCCGCCGGTGGGTCGGAGAACGTCCTCGAGGCGATGACACGGGCCTTTCCCACGGCCGACGTGCAATGCCTGTGGAACGACGCCCCCGCTCGTTTCTCGGACAGACGCGTGCGAGAGACGTGGCTCGCGGCGACTCCGCTGCGGCACCACAAGGCTCTCGCCGCCGCCTTCTGCCTCCCGACATGGCGCCTCCTGCCACGAGGCGCTTACGACTGGATGCTGATCAGTTCGCACCTGTTCGCTCATCATGCGCGGGTCCGCTCAGCAACGGACGACACCCGCGACATCCCGAAGTACGTGTACGTCCACACGCCCGCTCGCTACATCTGGACGCCCGAGTACGACCCTCGCGGACAGGGGCGGGTCGTCCGGTCGGCAGCCCCCGCGTTCCGTGCGATCGACCACCGACGAGCTGCGGAACCGATCGCTCTCGCGGCGAACAGCCGTTTCGTCCGCGATCGCATCGCTCGCTCGTGGGGACGTGAAGCCGTCGTCATCCCCCCTCCCGTCGATGTGCGGGCGATTGCCGACGTCGCCACGTGGGAGCGGCAGCTGAGCGATGGCGATCGGCGTGTCCTCGATGCCCTTCCCGAGGTCTTCGTCCTGGGGGCATCGCGGTTCGCGACGTACAAGCGCCTCGACCTGGTCATCGACACCGCCGAACGTCTCGGGCTCCCGGCCGTCATCGCCGGAAGAGGTCCCGACGAAGCGGCTCTTCGCGACCGCGCCGTGCACGCACGGATTCCCGTCTCCGTGGTCGTCTCTCCCTCGGACGCCTTGCTGCGAGGCCTGTATCGGGCGGCGTCGGTGCTGCTCTTTCCCGCGATCGAAGACTTCGGCATCGTTCCCGTGGAGGCGCAGGTGGTCGGAACCCCCGTCGTGACGGGGCCGGTCGGCGGACAACTGGAAACGTACGTCCCGGGAGTGACGGGCGTCACCGCGACCGGACTGAGCCCGCGCGAGCTGGCCGCGGCGACGTCGACCGCGCTGGATCTCCCCCGGTTCGACGGCGTCGAGGTCACCGCGAAGTTCTCCTCCGGCGTCTTCGAGGAGCGCATCCGCCGCTTCGTCACCGGGTGAGTCGCCGCGCCGCAGGAGCGGCATCCGTCCCGCCGTCAAGGCCGCGCGCCACGGCGCGCGCCCTGCCTACCGTCGCTTCATGACCACCGATCGCGATCAGTTCACCTTCGACAACCCCGTCACCCGCTACGCGCGTGTCGAGCCCCCGATCCAGCATCAGCCCGAACCGGGTGTGCAGGCCGACATGACTCCGATCCCCGACCTCGGGGAGAAGACGTACCGCGGTCTCGGCCGCCTCGAGGGACGAAAAGCACTCATCACGGGAGGCGACTCCGGCATCGGTGGAGCGGTCGCGATCGCGTTCGCGCGCGAGGGCGCCGACGTCGCGATCGTGCACCTTCCGGACGAGCAGCGGGACGCCGACCACATCCTCGAGCAGATTCGGGATGCCGGACGCACCGGCGTCTCGATCGCCACCGACATCACCGATCCCGACGCGTGCCGCGAGCTCGTCGACCGTGCTGCAGAGGCGCTCGGCGGCCTCGACATCGTCGTCAACAACGCCGGAAAGCAGGTCATGGTCGAGAGGGTCGACGAGCTGTCGGACGAGCAGTTCGAGCTCACGTTCCGAACCAACGTGTTCGCGCCCTTCTGGATCACCAAGGCGGCCCTCGCGCACTTGCCCGAGGGCGGGACCATCATCAACACCGCCTCGCTCGAGGCGTACGTGCCCGCCCCCGACCGCCTCGACTACGCGGCGACGAAGGCGGCCATCAACAACCTGTCGAAGGGGCTGGCCCAGCAGCTGGCGCCTCGCGGCATCCGGGTCAACGTGGTGGCTCCGGGACCGACGTGGTCAGCCCTCCAGGTGAGTCAGGGTGTCTCCGACGATCAGATGGAGCACTTCGACGACGAGAGCACCTACCAGCGCGCCGGACAGCCCGCGGAGATCGCCCCCGCGTTCGTCTTCCTCGCCTCGGCCGAGTCGAGCTACGTGTCGGGCGAGACGCTGAACGTCAACGGAGGCATGGTCACGCCCTGATCTTCACGCCCGGGCCGAACCCCTCCGTCTCCGCGTGCGAGACCCTCGTCTCGCGCGTTTCCCGGGGGCTCGGCCCGGGGCGTGCGACCGCACTTGCGCATATCGTCCGAATTGGCAAGCGGCCCGTTCCCGACCGGAGCGTGCGCGAGCGTGATGGCATGCCCGTCACCCTCTTCCTGCTGCACGCGCTGGGTTCCAGCGCCGAGGAGTTCCAGCCCCTCCGCGATCTGCTCGACGGCACGGTCGATGTCCGCGGCGTCGACCTCCCCGGCTTCGGCGAACTCGCGTCTGCTCCCGACTCCTCGCTCGACGCCACCGTCGAGCACGTGGTCGACCACCTCGCCCGCCACGCCCGGGGACGCTGGATGCTCGGCGGGCACAGCATGGGCGGAAAGGTCGCCGCGCTCGTGGCATCCCGGGTCCTCCGCGGCGACGCGCCCCTGACAGGTCTCGCCGGGATGGTGCTGATGGCGCCCTCTCCGCCGCGCCCCGAGCCGATGGACGAGGAGCGACGCGAACGCATGCTGTCGTGGGTGGCCGACGGCTCCCTGTCGGACCAGGATGCCGAGACGTTCATCGATCAGAACACCGCCGAGTCGCTCGAACCTCAGGCACACGAACGCGCCCTGACCGACCTCCGGCGCACCTCCCCCGCCGCCTGGCGCGCGTGGCTCGAGACCGGGAGCCGGGTCGACGCCTCCGCCGAAGTCGGGACGCTCGACCTTCCGGCCCTGGTGCTCGCGGGCGCCGACGACGCCGACCTCGGCGCGGCCGCTCAGCCCGAGCTGCTGGCATCCGTGTACCCCCGTGCGCGCTTCGTCGCTCTGGGCGACACCGGCCACATGATCCCGCTCGAGCGCGCCGCCGAAGCCGCCGAAGCGATCGCGCAGTTCGTCGCCGACGAGGTCCTCCTCGGGCCCGTGATGCCGGACGACTGGGCCGCCCTGATCGCCGGCGACCGCGTGGATGCCCGGGTGCGCGGCATCCTGAACCGCCGTGCGGTTCCCGATGACCGTGGATACGCCCCCGTCGTTCTCGATCTCGCCCAACTCACCCTGCTGCGCGAGATCGCCGACCTCGTCGTCCCGCAGGACGGGCCCGCGATCGACATCGCGGCGCGCGTCGATACGCAGCTCGCGCGCGGCGAAGGCGACGGCTGGCGCAACGCCGAGCTCCCACCCGACCCGGACGCCTACCGCGCCGGCCTCGACACGCTCGCCCGCGTCTGGCCGACCGATCCGACGGAGCGCGCGGACGTCCTGCGCGCGGCGATCGAGGGGACGACGGATGCCGACGGCCCCCTGAACGCGGGTCGGCTGAAGCTGTGGCTCGAGGACGTCCGCAACGACCTCGTCCGTCAGTGGCTCGCCCACCCCGCGAGCATGGCGCTCATCGGCTACGACGGTTTCGCGACCGGCGGCAGCCCGATCCGCGGGTACGTGGAACTGCGGCTGGGGCGCCGCGAAGACTGGGAGCCCGTCGGCGTCGGCGGCACCGTAGCCGAGGGAGACGCGGCATGAAGCTCGAGCAGATGCGCACGTTCGGCACCGACGAGACCGTCGACGTCGTGGTCGTCGGCACCGGTGCGGGCGGCGCTCCGCTGACCGCCGAGCTGGCGAAGAAGGGCCTCCGCGTCGTCGCGATCGAGGCCGGACGCCACTTCGCCCTCGACGACCTGACGCCCGACGAGAGCGAGGCGGTCGAGATCAACTGGATGTCGGAGCGCCTCAGCGGCGGCGACGACCCGACCGCGTTCGGTCCCAACAACAGCGGACGCGGCGTCGGCGGCTCGATGCTCCATTGGGGTGCCTTCACGCCGCGCCCCGATCGCCGCGACCTGGCGCTCCGCACCGAGACGGGCGAGGGCCGCGACTGGCCCGTCGACCCCGACGAGTTGCTGTCGTACGTCGAACGCGTCGAGGGCGACATCGGGGTGTCGGGGCCGACGCCCTACCCCTGGGACCCATCACGCCGCTACGCCTACGCGCCCGCGAAGCGCAACGCTCCCGCGAACCTCGTGGCCAAGGGCTGCGATGCCCTCGGGGTCACCTGGGCAGACGCGCCGGCCGCGGTCCTCACCCGTGCGCGGCTGCAAGAGCACCACGGCGAGCGCGGTGCGTGCGTCAACTGCGGCGAGTGCCACCAGGGGTGCCGGACGGATGCCAAGGCCTCCACCGCCAACACCTACCTGCCCGCGGCGGTCGCCGCCGGAGCCGAGATCCGCGCCGAGGCGATGGTGCACGCGATCGAGCTCGACGCCCGCGGTCATGTCGCCGCGGTGGTCTATCGGCAGAACGGCGTGGACGTGCGTCAGCGCTGCCGCACGCTCGTGCTCGCGGGCGGCGGGGTCGAGACCCCGCGTCTGCTGCTGCACACGGGCCTGGCCAACGACAACGGCCAGGTCGGTCGTAACTTCCTCGCCCACGGCGCGACGCAGGTGTGGGGACGCTTCGATGAGCCGGTGCGCGGCCACCGCGGCTACCCGTCGTCGCTCATCAGCGAGGACATGATGCGCCCGGCCGACGCCGACTTCGCGGGCGGGTACCTCGTGCAGAGCCTGGGCGTCATGCCCCTGACCTTCTCGACGACGCTCGTGCGCGGCGGCGGCCTGTGGGGCCCGGAGCTCATGCAGCGGCTCGAGCAGTCGCGATTCATGGCGGGGATCGGTATCAACGCCGAGTGCCTCCCCTCGGACGACAACCGGCTCGAGCTCACCGCCGAGACCGACGAGTTCGGCATCCCGCGCGCGCGGGTGACGTTCACCGCCGGCGCGAACGAGAAGGCGCTCGACGCGCACGCGACGGCGTTCATGCTCCGGGTGATGGAGGCTGCGGGGGCGCGCGAGACGATGGTCCTGGCCCGCACGGCCCACACGATCGGCACCTGCCGCATGTCGCTGGACCCCGCCGACGGCGTGGTGGATGCCGACGGCCGCTCCCACGAGATCCCCAATCTGTGGATCAGTGACAACTCGGTGTTCCCGTCCGCGATCGCCGCCAACCCGGCACTGACGATCATGGCCCTGTCCCTTCGCACCGCCGACCGCCTCCTGGCATCCGTCGCCTGATCCCGACCGTCGTCTCTCCCCGCCGCCTCTCCCTATCGAGTGTCCAGGACACGCCGCATCCGCGCCGCGCGAAGCGGCGTGTCCTGGACACTCAACGTCTCGTCGCGTGACACGGGAGAATGGATGCCATGAAGCTCGAGCATCTCCGCCGGTTCGCCGTCCTCGCCGAGGAGCTGCACTTTCCGCGCGCGGCCGAGAAGCTCGGCATCCCCCTCCCCTCCCTGTACACGACGCTCGACAAGCTCGAAGAAGAGGTGGGGCAGCCGCTCGTGCAGCGGACCCCGCCGACGCGCCTGCTCCCCGCCGGCGTCCTGCTCCTCGACGAGGCGTACGCCCGCATCGCCGACGCCCCGCCCCCCGCGCCGCGGCAGAAGGCTTCGGGCGGCGGCAAGGCGAAGGCGTCGAAGGGCAAGGGCCGCGCCCCCATCGTGAAGGGCCAGCCCAAGCCGTACAAGAAGCGCCAGGGCCGCTGATCCCGTCGCACCACGCATAAACGCGATTCGCGCACATAAACGCGTTCTGCACGTGTTTCTGCGAGCGGATCGCGTTTACGTGCGTCCTGGCGCGCGGCGGAGTCCGCCTACAGCTCGGTGACCGCGCCGGCCTCGACCCGCCAGCGGCGGTCCGTCTCAACCGCCGAGAGCATCCGCCGGTCGTGCGTGACCAAGAGCAGCGTGCCCGTGTACGACTCCAGGGCCTGCTCGAGCTGCTCGATCGCGGGCAGGTCGAGATGGTTCGTCGGTTCGTCGAGCACGAGCACGTTGACGCCCCGTGCCTGCAGCAGGGCGAGGCCCGCGCGCGTACGCTCGCCCGGAGACAATCCGTCGACCGGCCGCATGACGTGGTCGGCTTTCAGCCCGAACTTCGCCAGCAACGTCCGCACCTCGCCGGAGTTCATCTCGGGAACGAATCCCTCGAACGTCTCGGCGAGCGGCCGCGCTCCGACCAACAGCGATCGCGCTTGATCGATCTCGCCGATCTCGACGCTCGCCCCCAGACTCGCGGTTCCGTCGTCCGGCGTCTGACGGCCCAGGATGCCACGCAGCAGCGTCGACTTCCCGGCACCGTTCGGCCCGGTGATGCCGATCCTCTCGCCGGCGTTCACCTGCAGAGAAACAGGGCCGAGGGTGAAGTCGCCCTGACGGAAGACCGCCCCGGACAGCGTCGACACCACGGAGCTCGAGCGCGGAGCCGAACCGATCGTGAACTCGAGCTGCCACTCTTTGCGCGGTTCCTCGACCTCCTCGAGTCGCGCGATCCGGCTCTCCATCTGGCGCACCTTCTGTGCCTGCTTCTCGCTCGACTCGGTCGCGGCCTTGCGGCGGATCTTGTCGTTGTCGGGCGACTTCTTCATCGCGTTGCGCACGCCCTGGCTCGACCATTCCCGCTGGGTCCTGGCGCGCGCGACGAGGTCGGCCTTGGTGTCGGCGTACTCCTCGTACTTCTCGCGGGCCTGGCGACGCAGCGTCGCGCGCTCTTCGAGATACGCGTCGTAACCGCCGCCGTAGACCCGGTGCGAGTTCTGGGCGAGGTCGAGTTCGAGCACCCGTGTCACCGAACGGGCGAGGAACTCGCGGTCGTGGCTGACCAGCACCACTCCCCCGCGCAGGCCTTTGACGAACGTCTCGAGTCGTTCGAGGCCGTCGAGGTCGAGGTCGTTCGTCGGCTCGTCGAGCAGGGCGATGTCGAAGCGCGACAGCAGCAGCGCAGCCAGGCCCACGCGAGCCGCCTGACCTCCCGAGAGGCCCGTCATCTCGGCATCCGGTCCCACATCGAGTCCGAGGTCGGCCAGCACCTGCGGCATCCGCTCATCGAGGTCGGCGGCCCCGCTCGCGAGCCACCGCTCGAGAGCCGTGGCATAGGCGTCGTCGGCGCCGAGGACGGTGGGATCGCCGAGGGCCGCCGCCGTGGCATCCATCTCGCGCGTCGCCTCCGCGCACCCCGTCCGCCGAGCGATGTACTGCGCGACGGTCTCGCCTGCGACGCGCTCGTGCTCCTGCGGAAGCCAGCCGACGAAGGCGTCGGCCGGCGCGAGGCTGATCGACCCGCCCTGAGGCTCGTCGACTCCCGCGAGCAGACGCAGCAGCGTCGACTTGCCCGCACCGTTGGCCCCGACGACACCGACGACGTCGCCCGGCGCGACCGTGAGGTCGACGCCCTCGAAGAGCGTGCGGTGCCCGTGGCCCCCGGTGAGGTTCTGCGCGACGAGGGTGGCGGTCATCCCCCTAGTCTCTCAGGGCGCGAGAGCCGCGCCACGGACCGCCGCAACGCGGTGAGCGTCATCGCGCTGGATGACCCGCGAGATCGTCAGCGCGCAGATCGCCACGATGAGCACCGGCGCACAGACGCCCAGGAAGAAGGGCAGGGTTCTCCACACATCGCCCGCGCTCTCCTGGTATCCGACCACCACGATGACCGTCCATCCGACGGCGAGGATGGTCGCGCCGCTGGCAGCGATGCTCACCGCTCCCGGACGCAAGCGCGACCGGACCGCGCGGACCCGCAGACAGATCACGGTCAGCAGCGGCGCACCCCCAGCAGCGACGACCACGCAGAGCATGCGAGCGATGTCGACCGGTGAGGCGTCACTCCACGACACGAAGGGAGCGATACCGAGCGAGAAGATTCCCGACACCGACGCAACCAGGATCACCGGGATGTAGAGCAGCGACAGCCACCACTTCCCTTCGGTGTTGTGCTCCGTGACGATGCTCATGCGCCCGATCATTCCTCTCGCCGCTCTCGATGTCGGGGAAACACCCCGGAGAACACGTCTGCCGCTCACCGCGCCCGCGGATGCGCGGTGGCGTACACATCGCGAAGAGCGTCGGCGGTGACGTGCGTGTAGATCTGCGTCGTCGCCACGGAGGCGTGCCCCAGCAGCTCCTGCACCACGCGCACGTCCGCACCGCCCTGCAGCAGGTGCGTCGCGAACGAGTGCCGCAGCGTGTGCGGCGAGACGTGGGCGGTCAACCCCGCCCGCTCGGCCGCGGCCTGGATGATGAGCCACGCGCCCTGCCGCGACAGCGGCGCCCCCCGGACGCCCAGGAACAACCGGGGTGTGGCCCGCCCCTTCGCCGCGAGCGCTGGGCGCACCCGCGTCAGGTAGGCCTCGATCGCCGCGCGCGCGTACGAGCCCACCGGCACCACGCGCTCCTTGTCGCCCTTGCCGCGCACCCGCAGCAGATCACCGTGCGCGGTGTCATCCACGTCGAGGTGCACGATCTCCGACACGCGGGCTCCCGTCGCGTAGAGCAGTTCCAACAGCGCGCGATCTCGGACCGCGGCGGGATCGGCAGCCGACGCGTCGGCAGACCCCGGCCCCGGTCCCGCGGCATCCAGGAGATCTTCCACCTGGCTGATCGTCAGTGCCTTCGGCAGCCGTCGCGGCGTCTTCGGGGGCCGCAGCCGACTGCTCGGATCGTCGTCGACACGTCCTTCGCGCACCAGGAAGCGGTGCAGCCCCCGAACAGACGACTGCAGTCGCGCGAGCGACGATGCCGCGGGGGGTGGTTCGGCCGAGGCCCGTTCGGCGACGAACTCGGTGACGAGCGTCGGCGTCACCGTCTCGATCTGATCGACGCCACGCGCGCGCAGCCACTCGACGTACACGGCGAGGTCGCGCCGGTAGGCGGACACGGTGTGGTCCGAGAGCCCGCGCTCGAGCGCGACGTGCCGGAGGTAGGTCTCGACCGCGCGCTCGAGCTCCACGTCAGCTCGCGGCGGCCTCGCGTCGAAGGACCTCGGCGGCGGCGAGCGCGCCGGTGGCCAGGATGCCGTTGCGCAAGCGTCCCGCCAGCACCCCGTCGACGACCTCGGCGAGCGGCACGCGCTCGACGCGCATGTCGGACTCCTCGTGCTCGCGTTCGTAGTCGGTCTCGACCGATCGGAGCCCGCGGGCGAGGAAGACGTGCACGACCTCGTCGTTCCCGCCGGGGGTCGTGTGCATCGAGATGAGGTGCTGCCACCGGTCGGCCTCGAGGTAGACCTCTTCGGTCAGTTCGCGCTTCGCCGTCTCGATCGGCGGCTCGCCGGCGACGTCGAGGAGACCGGCCGGGATCTCCCAGTCGCGCTCCTTGATGGGGTGTCGGTACTGCTGGATGAGCACGACACGCCCGTCGTCGTCGATCGCCACGACGGCCGCCGCGCCCGGGTGCTCGACGTACTGCCGGGTCATCTGCCCGTCGCCGTACCGCACGGTGTCGCTGCGCACGTTCCACACCGCACCCTCGTAGACGAGGTCGGTCGAGATGATCTCGAGATCCACCCGCTCGTCGCGCAGCTCGCCCATGTCAGTCCTCCTCGACGTCGAACAGCTCGCTCGAACGGTGGCGCTCGAGCGCCGCACCGACGAGCCCGCGGAACAGCGGGTGCGGCTCGGTCGGCCGCGACCGCAGCTCGGGGTGCGCCTGTGTGGCGATGTAGTACGGGTGCACGTCGCGCGGCAGCTCCACGAACTCGACGAGATCGAGGTCGGGGTTCAGACCCGAGAACACCAGACCCGCATCGCTGAGCTGCTGCCGATAGGCGTTGTTGACCTCGTAGCGGTGACGGTGACGCTCCGAGATGCGGTTCGCGCCGTACAGTTCGGCCGCGAGCGACCCCTCGGCCAGATCCGCGGGGTACAGGCCCAGACGCATCGTGCCGCCCAGGTCGCCGCTCTCGAGGATGTCGACCTGCTCGGCCATCGTCGCCACGACCGGGTGCGCAGTGTCGGGGTCGAACTCGCTCGACGAGGCTCCTTCGAGGCCGGCGACCGTGCGCGCGTACTCGATCACCATGCACTGGAGGCCCAGGCAGATGCCGAGCGTCGGGATGCCCTGCTCGCGCGCGAAACGCAGAGCTCCGAGCTTCCCCTCGATGCCGCGGATGCCGAACCCGCCCGGCACGATGATGCCGTCCACCGCGGAGAGGGCCTTCGCCGCGCCCTCGGGGGTCTCGCAGAGGTCGGAGGGGATCCACGTGATCTTCACGTGCGTCTCCTGACCGAAACCACCGGCCTTAATCGCCTCGGTGACCGAGAGGTACGCGTCGGGGAGGTCGATGTACTTGCCGACGAGGCCGATCGTGACCTCGTGCTTGGGGTTGTGCACGGCTTGCAGCACGCGCTGCCACCGCGACCAGTCGACGTCAGCCGCCTTGTCGATGTCGAGCGCGTCGACGATGTAGGCGTCGAGCCCCTGGTCGTGCATCATCGTCGGGATGTCGTAGATGCTCGGCACGTCGATCGCGTTGACCACGGCGTCTTCGTCGACGTCGCACATGAGCGCGATCTTGCGCTTGTTCGACTCGGTGACGGGGCGGTCGCTACGCAGCACGAGGGCGTCGGGCTGGATGCCGATGGAACGCAGCGTTGCGACGGAGTGCTGCGTCGGCTTGGTCTTCTGCTCGCCGGAGGCCCCCATGAACGGCACGAGCGAGACGTGGACGAAGAACACGTTCTTGCGGCCGAGCTCGTGGCGGATCTGTCGCGCCGACTCGATGAAGGGCTGCGACTCGATGTCGCCGACCGTGCCGCCGATCTCGGTGATGATCACGTCGGGCTGCGGGCTCTCGCTCGCCTGCAGGCGCATGCGGCGCTTGATCTCGTCCGTGATGTGCGGGATGACCTGCACCGTGTCGCCGAGGTACTCGCCGCGGCGCTCGCGCGCGATGACCTGCGAGTAGATCTGGCCGGTGGTGACGTTCGCCGCCTGGCTCAGTTCGATGTCGAGGAAGCGCTCGTAGTGGCCGATGTCGAGGTCGGTCTCGGCGCCGTCGTCGGTCACGAAGACCTCGCCGTGCTGGAACGGGTTCATCGTTCCCGGGTCGACGTTGAGATACGGATCGAGCTTCTGCATCACGACGCGCAGACCGCGGGCCGTGAGGAGGTTGCCGAGGCTTGCCGCCGTCAGGCCCTTCCCCAGGGAGGAGACCACACCTCCGGTGACGAAGATGTGCTTCGTCGTGAAGGTCTTGTTGTCTGAATTTCCCGCCGCGTCCGAAGTCTGCATCACGGGCTTCGATCCTATCAGTCGCATCTGTCCGGTGGGCTCGCGGATCCTCTCCGCCTCGTCCGGAAGTCTGGCACCGACCTCCGACATCCACGTCACGGGGTCGTGACGATCGCGGGTCGATCCGTCGGATCAGTCGCTGGTGCGCCCGGTCTCGAGCAGTTCCCGGGCGTGCGTCAGCGCGGCATCCGAGTCGCTCAACCCCGAGAGCAGGCGCGCCATCTCGGCCTCCCGCTCCGCACCGTCGAGCCGACGGACACTGGATGCCGTCACCGCGCCGTCGTGGCCCTTGACGACCGTGAGGTGGTTGCCCGCGAACGCGGCCACCTGCGCGAGGTGCGTGACGGCGATGACCTGCGACGACTCGGCGAGGCGCGCGAGACGGCGGCCGACCTCGATCGCCGCCGCGCCGCCGATCCCCGCGTCCACTTCGTCGAAGACGAACGTGGGGACCGGATCCACTCCGGCGATCACGACCTCGATCGCGAGCATGACGCGGCTGAGCTCGCCACCCGAGGCGCCGCGCGACACGGGCCGGGGGTCGGCGCCGGGGTGCGGCGCGAGCAGGATCGACACCTCGTCGCGCCCGTGACCCGCGGGGGTCGCGGGGGCGACGTCGACGGTGAGACGCGCGTCGGGCAGGGCCAGGGCGTGCAACTCCTCGGTGACCGCGGCGCCCAGTCGCGCAGCTGCCTCCCGCCGTGCGGAGGTCAGCGTCTCGGCAGCCGCGTCGAGTACGACGGCCGCCGCATCGCGCTCCTTCTCGAGGCGCTGCAGGCGGTCGCCGTCATCGTCGAGCTCCACCAGACGGGCTGAGCCCGTCTCGAGCAACGCGATGGCAGCATCCACCGATCCGTGTGTTCGCGTCAGCCCGGCGAGCACCGCGCGCCGCTCGTCGACGGCGGCGAGTTCGTGCGGCCCGGACTCGTCGAGATCGGCCAGATAGCCCGACAGCGCGACGGACGCGTCGGTGGCGCGGTACCCGAGGTCGGCGACCTGCTCCCCGATCGCGGCGAGTGCTTCGTCGCTCGCGGCGATCCTCTCCAGGGCGCGACGCGCCTCGGCGAGGAGAGTGATCACGTCGGCCGCGCCGTCTTCGTTCGAGAGCGCGGCGTGCGCGGTCACCGCCGCGATCCGCAGCTCCTCGGCGTTCGCGAGACGCTCGGCACGGCGGGCGAGCTCCTCCTCCTCGCCCGGAAGGGGCGCGGCTGCCTCGATCTCGGCGATCGCGGCGCGGAGCTCCTCGGCCTCCCGCGCGCGCGCGTCGCGGTCGGTCGTGAGCGTGGTCAGCTCGGCATCGAGAGTCCGCCAGGTATCCCACGCCGCGCGATAGGCGGAGCGCGCGACGGTGATCGTCTCGCCCCCGAAACGATCGAGAGCCTCGCGCTGCGCCGACGACGACTTCAGCCGCAGCTGGTCCGACTGTCCGTGCACGACGACGAGTTCGTCCGCCAGGTCAGCGAGCACGCCCGCCGGAGCGGTGCGACCGCCGACAGTGGCGCGTCCTCGTCCTTCGCTCGAGACCGTGCGGCCGAGGTACAGCTCGGCGGATCCTTCGCCCACGGGCTCGACGTCGCCGCCGGCTTCGCGCACGCGAGCAGCGACCGGACCGTCCTCGGGGACGATCCAGACGCCCTCGACCGCTGCCTGCGCCGCGCCCTTGCGCACGGCGCCGGAGTCGGCGCGTTGGCCCAGGAGAAGACCCAGTCCGGTGACGACCATGGTCTTACCGGCGCCCGTCTCGCCCGTGATCGCCGTGAAGCCGCGCCCGATCGGCAGCGTCGCGTCGGCGATGACGCCGAGGTCGCGAAGTCGCATCTCCTCGATCACGAGGCACCTCCCGACGCGCCGCGCCATCCCGTGACGGGGAGACGGAACTTGCGCACGAGTCGTTCGGTGAACGCCGCAGGATGCAGGCGCGCGAGACGAACCGGCCGCGACGAGCGGCGTACGACGACCCGAGCACCCGGGGGCAGCTCGTGCGAACGGCGCCCGTCGCACCACAGGATGCCGCTTCCGCTCGTGCGTTCGAGGACCTCGACCGCGACGCTCGCGTCCGGGCCGACGACCAGAGGTCGGGCGAAGAGCGCGTGCGCGGACAGCGGAACCACCGCGATCGCCTCGACGGTCGGCCAGACGACCGGACCCCCGGCGGAGAAGTTGTATGCGGTCGACCCGGTCGGAGTCGCGATGACCACCCCATCGCAGCCGAACGACGAGAGGGGGCGCCCGTCGACGGCCATGACCACTTCGAGCATGCGCTCGCGGCTGGCCTTCTCGACGGTCGCCTCGTTCAGGGCCCAGGTCTCGTAGATGACGCGGTCATCGGCATCCTGGATCTTGACCGCCAGGGCGAGGCGCTCCTCGACCGTGTAGTCCCGAGCGATCACGCGACGCACCGCGTCGTCCATGTCGTCGCGCTCGATCTCGGCGAGGAAGCCGACGTGGCCCATGTTGATGCCGAGAATGGGAGCCGTACTCCCCCGCACCATCTCGGCCGCGCGAAGGATCGTCCCGTCTCCGCCGAGCACGATGGCGAGCTCGACGTCGTCGATGCCCACGTCGGTCCCGAGAGTCGCAACGCCCTCGAGCGACAGGCGTTCCGCGAGCTCCGGCCGGTCTTCGGCCGAGACCACGGGCACAGCCCCCGCCGCAAGCACCGCGGAGATGATGCGCTGGGCTGCCTGGACGGTGTCGTCGCGGCGCGCGTGGACGACGAGGAGGATTCGGCGATCGCTGGGGGTCATCGGCTTCCGGTCAGTCGGGTCACGGTGCTCTCCCATTCTGAGGGGTCGGTGCCGCGAGCGGCCGAGAACCACGCGACGTACTCCTGGTTGCCGTGGGTTCCGACGAGAGGCGACGAGATCAGGCCGTTCGTCTTGAGCCCGGCGTCCCAGGCGGCCCAGAGCACACTGTGCACGGCGTCGGATCGCAGGGCCGGATCGGTGACGAGCCCGCCCTTGACCGCGGTGCGCCCGACCTCGAACTGCGGCTTGACCAGCAGGACGACATCGGCGTCCGCCGCGGCGGTGTCGACCACCGCGGGCAGCACGTGGTGCAGGGAGATGAAGGAAAGGTCGCCCGTCACGAGCGTCGGGCGTTCGGCGACACCCGTGGCTTCTGCGAGCGAGGCGGCGGTCATGAACCGCACGTTATACCCCTCGACCGACACCACGTCGGGGTCGGCCGCGAGGGCTGTGGACAACTGGCCGTGCCCGACGTCGACGGCGAGGACCGGACGCGCTCCGCGCTCACGGAGCACCTGCGTGAACCCGCCCGTCGACGCCCCGAGATCCAGGGCGACGCGGCCCGGGACCTCGATCTCGAAAGCGTCGAGGGCGGCGATCAGCTTGTGGGCGCCCCGACTGACGTAATGGTCGGGGCTCGCCACCTCGATCACGCTGTTCTCGTCCACCGTGGCGGAGGACTTGACGACCGCTCTCCCGTCGACGCTGACCTCGCCCGCGGAGATCAACTGCGTGGCGTGCGAGCGCGATCGCGCCAGACCACGGGCCGCGAGTTCGGCATCCAGGCGCGTCATGCGCGTGCGGCCGGCGGCGCGTCGCGAGGGCCGGACTCCAACCTTCGCGCCAACTCGTCGTGCAGCGCCGCGTACGCGTCCGCCCGGGTGTCCAGCGGCTGCTCCTCGATGATGCGCAGTCGGCTGATCAGCTCGGCGTCCGCGTCGTGCTCTCGGCTCTCCGACATGGATGCCATGGTACCGGCGTCAGCGCACGCGGAACGGGTCCGCGTAGAGCTGCTCCGGAACGCGGAACCCGAAGATCGCACGGCCGGAGTTCCAGATCGCGGCCGCTCCTGCCCTCAGGAGATCGATCTGGCGCGAGCCCTCGGACACGATGCGGAGATCGACGCCGTCGATCTCGACGACAGCGTCGCCGACGCGAGTCCGCTCACCCTTGACGATCGTCGCAGGGTACGGCTCGAACAGCTGGCGCAGGTCGGAGACGATGAAGTCAGGACGCTGCGAGGGCGGAGCCGCGAGCACCTGTTTCGGACGATCGATCCCGGTCAGGACGAGGAGCGACGCCATCTCGGCGGCTCGCGCACCCTGGATGTCGGTGTCGAGGCGATCGCCGATGAACAACGGATTCCTCGCGCCGGTGCGGGTCACCGCCTCGTCGAAGATGGGACGCTCGGGCTTCCCCGCGATCGTGGCGAGACGTCCCACGGCGGTGTGGACCGCCGAGACGAGGGTGCCGTTTCCCGGCGCGATCCCCCGGGCCTGCGGAATCGTCCAGTCGGTGTTCGTCGCGACCCACGGGATGCCGCCCTCTTCGACGGGGGTGGCGAGCGCGTAGGCGGCTTCCGCCAGCTGCGCCCAGCCCACCTCGGGCGAGAATCCTTGCACCACCGCAGCGGGTGCGTCCTCGGCGCTGCGCGTCACGACGAAGCCGGCCTTCTCGACCTCGACAACAAGACCTTCTCCGCCGATCACGAGGAGCGTGGAGCCGGCCGGAACGAGGTCGCGCATGAGTCGCATCGCCGCCTGAGGGCTCGTGACGACATCGCCCGCCGCGACCCGCAGCCCCAGCGACGACAGATGAGCGGCGACGGTGGCATCGGTACGGGACGCGTTGTTCGTGATGTACCCGAGTCGACGCCCCTCCTCCTGCGCGCGATTCAGACTGTCCACGGCATGCGGAAGCGCGCCCGGGCCGGCGTACACGACGCCATCCAGGTCGGCGAGGACGACATCGACCTCGTCGAGTGGCGTCGCCTCACGCTTCGCGCGCCCGAGGATCACCGCGACTCCTCCGCGTCGTCCGCGTCGTCCGCCACCGTCTCCATGTCGACGGCCTCGTCTTCGTCCACGTCCGCGACGGGAATGACTCCGGATGCCACGTCCACGCCGCCCTCGTCATCGATGAGGTCGATCTCTTCGACGACGATGACCTCGCGATCGGCGACACCGGACGCGGCGTCGAGAGCGTCCGAGGCGATCTGCGCGCGGCGCTCCCACTCGGCAGCCTCGTCGAGGCGCCCCAGCTCCTCCAGAACGGCAGCACGCGCCGAGAACAGCGCCGGACTCCACTCGAACGCGCGGTCCGGGTCGGCCTCGGGGATGTCGAGCTCCTGTAGCGCACGATCCGTCTGTCCGAGATCCAGACGAGCCCCGGACATCGCGATCGCCAGTTGCACGCGCACCGGGACGGACAGCGTCATCCGGTCGACCGCGCGTCCCTCCTCGAGCGCACGATCCGGGCGTCCGACACCGCGCTCGCTGTCGACGATGAGCGGGAGCTGCTCGTCGGAGCCGGTGATCCGCCTGTGAGTACGAAGTTCACGCAGTGCCAGGGCGAAGTCGCCGACCGCATACGCGGTGATGGCGACAGTCTCGCGAACCACCCCAACACGCCCCGCACTGCGAGACGCTGCCAGGGCGTGCTGGTGGGCGAGCTCTGGCTCCTCATCGATGAGGCGGGCCGCCATGGCGAGGTGCCGGGCGACGTTCTCCGCGTTGTCCTTGCTCAGGGTCTTCAGTTCGTTGCGCGCCGCGCCCGGAAGGTCCCACGCCGTGATCTCTTCGGGGATCTCAGGACCGCGCTCACGGCGGTCTTGCGGCGGCCGGGTCGCACGCGAGTCTTCGCGGTCGAAGCGACGGGGCGCTCCGGCCCCGGGGCGCCGGTCACCGGACGGGCGCCGAGCGTTCCCGGTGAACTCGCGCGACTCTCCGTCACGCCGCGGGCGCGCCGAAGTATCACCCTCGCGACGGTACGGACGGTCCCCGTCACGCCGGGGTCGGTCGGCTCCCTGGCCGTCACGACGATAGGGGCGATCCCCGTCCCGGGGCGGGCGGGAATCGTTGTCGCGGCGGAAGGGACGCTCACCCTCCCGACGGAACGGGCGATCGCCGTCTCGCTGCGCACGACCGGTCCCCGGGTTGTCGCCTCGGTACGGCCGATCCCCGTTTCGAGCAGGGCGGGCGTCGTTGTCACGGCGGAACGGACGGTCGCCGCTCCGCGCCGGGCGACCGGCGCTCTGACCATCACGGCGGGCGGGACGATCGCCATCGCGCGCGGGCCGCGAATCAGCGTTCCGGCTGAACGGGCGGTCGCCATCGCGCCGAAACGGACGATCACCGTCACGAGCGGACCGGCCTGCGCCCTGACCGTCGCGGCGGAACGGCCGGTCATCGCGCGCCGGACGCGCGTCGTTGTCGCGCCGATACGGACGGTCGCCACCCCGTGACGGCCGTCCGTCGCCTTCGCGTCGCGGACGGGCGTCGTTGTCACGGCGGTATGGACGGTCCCCGCGCGAGGAACCTCCGGATGATGACCGCCCACGACCGGATGCGCGGTCGCCGGAGCGCCCTTCGTTGCCCTTGCGATCGTTCGCGTCGTCCGTCGACATGACTGTCCTCCCCGGGAAAAACTACCCGTAAATGCGAAATGGCCACCCAGCTTTGGGTGGCCATTTCGTTAGAAGAAGTCCGGCGGTGTCCTACTCTCCCACAGGGTCCCCCCTGCAGTACCATCGGCGCTGAGAGGCTTAGCTTCCGGGTTCGGAATGTGACCGGGCGTTTCCCTCTCGCTATGGCCGCCGAAACACTATTGATGTTTCAAAAACCAACAACGATTACTTTCATTGTTGTGTTCCCGACCGTACATCGAGAACCACTCAGTGGACGCAAGCACCAAAAACGGTGTGTTATCAAGTCATCGGCTTATTAGTACCGGTCAGCTTCACGTATTACTACGCTTCCACATCCGGCCTATCAACCCAGTAGTCTGGCTGGGAGCCTCTCACCCGAAGGTATGGAAGTCTCATCTTGAGGCCGGCTTCCCGCTTAGATGCTTTCAGCGGTTATCCATCCCGAACGTAGCTAATCAGCGGTGCTCCTGGCGGAACAACTGACACACCAGAGGTTCGTCCAACCCGGTCCTCTCGTACTAGGGTCAGATCCTCTCAAACTTCCTACGCGCGCAGCGGATAGGGACCGAACTGTCTCACGACGTTCTAAACCCAGCTCGCGTACCGCTTTAATGGGCGAACAGCCCAACCCTTGGGACCTACTCCAGCCCCAGGATGCGACGAGCCGACATCGAGGTGCCAAACCATGCCGTCGATATGGACTCTTGGGCAAGATCAGCCTGTTATCCCCGAGGTACCTTTTATCCGTTGAGCGACAGCGCTTCCACAAGCCACTGCCGGATCACTAGTCCCGACTTTCGTCCCTGCTCGACCTGTCAGTCTCACAGTCAAGCTCCCTTGTGCACTTACACTCGCCACCTGATTGCCAACCAGGTTGAGGGAACCTTTGGGCGCCTCCGTTACATTTTGGGAGGCAACCGCCCCAGTTAAACTACCCACCAGGCACTGTCCCTGAACCGGATCACGGTCCTAAGTTAGATATCCAGAGTGACCAGAGTGGTATTTCAACAATGACTCCACACTCACTGGCGTGAATGCTTCAACGTCTCCCACCTATCCTACACAAGCCACACCGAACACCAATACCAAGCTGTAGTAAAGGTCACGGGGTCTTTCCGTCCTGCTGCGCGTAACGAGCATCTTTACTCGTAATGCAATTTCGCCGAGTTCGCGGTTGAGACAGTTGGGAAGTCGTTACGCCATTCGTGCAGGTCGGAACTTACCCGACAAGGAATTTCGCTACCTTAGGATGGTTATAGTTACCACCGCCGTTTACTGGGGCTTAAATTCTCAGCTTCGCCTTGCGGCTAACCGGTCCTCTTAACCTTCCAGCACCGGGCAGGCGTCAGTCCGTATACATCGTCTTGCGACTTGGCACGGACCTGTGTTTTTAGTAAACAGTCGCTACCCACTAGTCTCTGCGGCCACCACACCCTTTCGGAGCAAGTCCTAATAAGTGGATGGCCCCCCTTCTCCCGAAGTTACGGGGGCATTTTGCCGAGTTCCTTAACCACGATTCTCTCGATCTCCTTGGTATTCTCTACCTGACCACCTGAGTCGGTTTGGGGTACGGGCAGCTAGAACCTCGCGTCGATGCTTTTCTCGGCAGCATAGGATCACCCACTTTTTATCCGCATCGTGTCTCAGCCTCAATGAGTGACGGATTTGCCTATCACTCGGCCTACGCACTTGCACCAGGACAACCATCGCCTGGCTTGGGCTACCTTCCTGCGTCACACCTGTTAATACGCTAGCCGCACCAGCATGGGGTCGAGCGTTCACACAGACGATCATCACCCCGAAGGGATCCGAAACATTCTGAGCTAGGACTCTTAGCACCACTGGATTAGCTTGGGCGGTTCTTCGCCGGTACGGGAATATCAACCCGTTGTCCATCGACTACGCCTGTCGGCCTCGCCTTAGGTCCCGACTTACCCAGGGAAGATTAGCTTGACCCTGGAACCCTTGGTCTTTCGGAGGACGTGTTTCTCACACGTCTTTCGCTACTCATGCCTGCATTCTCACTCGTGTAGCGTCCACGGCTGGGTCACCCCGCCGCTTCACTCGCCACACGACGCTCTCCTACCCATCAACACGGCTGGACCACGAAGGCCTACCAAAAATGTCAATGCCACAACTTCGGTGGCGTGCTTGAGCCCCGTTACATTGTCGGCGCGGAATCACTTGACCAGTGAGCTATTACGCACTCTTTCAAGGGTGGCTGCTTCTAAGCCAACCTCCTGGTTGTCAAAGCAACTCCACATCCTTTCCCACTTAGCACGCGCTTAGGGACCTTAGTTGGTGGTCTGGGTTGTTTCCCTCTCGACTATGAAGCTTATCCCCCACAGTCTCACTGCTGCGCTCTCACTTACCGGCATTCGGAGTTTGGCTGACGTCAGTAACCTTGTAGGGCCCATCGGCCATCCAGTAGCTCTACCTCCGGCAAGAAACACGCAACGCTGCACCTAAATGCATTTCGGAGAGAACCAGCTATCACGAAGTTTGATTGGCCTTTCACCCCTATCCACAGCTCATCCCCTCAGTTTTCAACCTAAGTGGGTTCGGTCCTCCACGACGTCTTACCGTCGCTTCAACCTGGCCATGGATAGATCACTTCGCTTCGGGTCTAGGACACGCGACTGAATCGCCCTATTCAGACTCGCTTTCGCTACGGCTACCCCACACGGGTTAACCTCGCCACGTATCGCTAACTCGCAGGCTCATTCTTCAAAAGGCACGCTGTCACCCCTACTAAGGAGGCTCCAACGGTTTGTAAGCAAACGGTTTCAGGTACTATTTCACTCCCCTCCCGGGGTACTTTTCACCTTTCCCTCACGGTACTTGTCCGCTATCGGTCATCTGGGAGTATTTAGGCTTATCAGGTGGTCCTGACAGATTCACACGGGATTTCTCGGGCCCCGTGCTACTTGGGATACTCTTCACGCCAAGAACAGGCATTTCGACTACGGGGTTCGCACCCTCTATGACCGGCCATTCAAAACCGTTCGTCTATACCCTCTTGTCACGTCGACTGCTCGGCAGAACAATCAGAAAAGTCCCACAACCCCCAACATGCAACGCCTGCCGGCTATCACACACGCTAGGTTTAGCCTCTTCCGGTTTCGCTCGCCACTACTCACGGAATCGCTGTTGCTTTCTCTTCCTGTGGGTACTGAGATGTTTCACTTCCCCACGTTCCCTCTACCCGCCCTATATATTCAGGCGGGAGTCACCAGGTACGCACGCGCCCTGGCGGGGTTTCCCCATTCGGACACCCTCGGATCAAAACTCGCTTATCAGTTCCCCGAGGCTTATCGCAGATTGCTACGTCCTTCTTCGGCTCCAGATGCCAAGGCATCCACCGTTTGCTCTTAAAGACTTGAAATCACATGAGTTGAATCGTCAAAAAATTGACTAATGATCTTTAAGATCATCTACACCACACAACCCCGAAGAGTTGCATGGAAGATGCTCGCGTCCACTGTGTAGTTCTCAAAGTACGGGCGGTACCCACCCCAGCCACCGGAACACCGGCACCGAGACAGGCCCTCAAGGAAACAGCCACCAACCACCACCAGCCACACGACTAGCGCGATCAGCGCCCGGCCCCTCAGGACCCAACAGCGTGCATGTATCAGACACTCCAACCCGAACCGTTCCAGTGGCAAGCCACGTACTAAACCCGGAACCTTCGTCCCTGACACCTCATCAAATGTTCCACCCATGAGCTAACCGGCAGACACATTCGGTCTGATCCGGCGCCTGGACACCAACAACCCGAAGGCCATCCGTGCCAGATGCTCCTTAGAAAGGAGGTGATCCAGCCGCACCTTCCGGTACGGCTACCTTGTTACGACTTAGTCCTAATTACCGATCCCACCTTCGACGGCTCCCTCCACAAGGGTTGGGCCACCGGCTTCAGGTGTTACCGACTTTCATGACTTGACGGGCGGTGTGTACAAGACCCGGGAACGTATTCACCGCAGCGTTGCTGATCTGCGATTACTAGCGACTCCGACTTCATGAGGTCGAGTTGCAGACCTCAATCCGAACTGGGACCGGCTTTTTGGGATTCGCTCCACCTTACGGTATTGCAGCCCTTTGTACCGGCCATTGTAGCATGCGTGAAGCCCAAGACATAAGGGGCATGATGATTTGACGTCATCCCCACCTTCCTCCGAGTTGACCCCGGCAGTATCCCATGAGTTCCCACCATTACGTGCTGGCAACATAGAACGAGGGTTGCGCTCGTTGCGGGACTTAACCCAACATCTCACGACACGAGCTGACGACAACCATGCACCACCTGTTTACGAGTGTCCAAAGAGTTGACCATTTCTGGCCCGTTCTCGTATATGTCAAGCCTTGGTAAGGTTCTTCGCGTTGCATCGAATTAATCCGCATGCTCCGCCGCTTGTGCGGGTCCCCGTCAATTCCTTTGAGTTTTAGCCTTGCGGCCGTACTCCCCAGGCGGGGAACTTAATGCGTTAGCTGCGTCACGGAAACCGTGGAATGGTCCCCACAACTAGTTCCCAACGTTTACGGGGTGGACTACCAGGGTATCTAAGCCTGTTTGCTCCCCACCCTTTCGCTCCTCAGCGTCAGTTACGGCCCAGAGATCTGCCTTCGCCATCGGTGTTCCTCCTGATATCTGCGCATTCCACCGCTACACCAGGAATTCCAATCTCCCCTACCGCACTCTAGTCTGCCCGTACCCACTGCAGGCCCGAGGTTGAGCCTCGGGATTTCACAGCAGACGCGACAAACCGCCTACGAGCTCTTTACGCCCAATAATTCCGGATAACGCTTGCGCCCTACGTATTACCGCGGCTGCTGGCACGTAGTTAGCCGGCGCTTTTTCTGCAGGTACCGTCACTTTCGCTTCTTCCCTGCTAAAAGAGGTTTACAACCCGAAGGCCGTCATCCCTCACGCGGCGTTGCTGCATCAGGCTTCCGCCCATTGTGCAATATTCCCCACTGCTGCCTCCCGTAGGAGTCTGGGCCGTGTCTCAGTCCCAGTGTGGCCGGTCACCCTCTCAGGCCGGCTACCCGTCGACGCCTTGGTGAGCCATTACCTCACCAACAAGCTGATAGGCCGCGAGCCCATCCCAGACCGAAAAATCTTTCCAAACACGACCATGCGATCACGTCTCATATCCAGTATTAGACGCCGTTTCCAGCGCTTATCCCAGAGTCCAGGGCAGGTTGCTCACGTGTTACTCACCCGTTCGCCACTGATCCACCAAGCAAGCTTGGCTTCACCGTTCGACTTGCATGTGTTAAGCACGCCGCCAGCGTTCATCCTGAGCCAGGATCAAACTCTCCGTAAAAGAAAAATGCCCACCCAACCGGAATAAGGTCGGGACAAGCGAGTTCAATCTGACCAAACAGGAAGTCAAAACTGACTATCCGTTGCCAACCCCAAAGGGTTGGACTTTGATCCAAAGGAATTTCTCGCAATCCGAAAAACGGACCGACGAGGAATAAATTGGCATTTGACAAGTGCACGCTGTTGAGTTCTCAAGGAACGGACGCACCCACAGAAACGATCTCTCGACCTACCCGTGAGGCAGTTCACTTCTATATGTGCCACATACGGCAGTCAACACGACGAAAAAGACTTCCAGAGGAAGAGCTTGTGTCGATGACAGGTGCCGAGTGGCAGGATCCCAACTGTAGACCAGAGAATCGAAACTCTCAAGTGCCGTGTTGGGGGTGGTTCACCGCTTGAGAGGACGCGGGGCCTTTCGGCCGCTCCGCTCTCCCCTGTGGGGCGAACAAGTAATAAGTTACGCGGATCCCGCGCACTCGTCCAATCCACACCACCGCCCGGGCGTGTCGCACCCCTGAAACCGCGGAAATACGCGGATCTTACGTCCAGCGCTCGGCGCCGCCCCATCGGCCCACCCACGACTCGAGGTGCGGCTCGTCACCCACGGGAAGGACTCCGTTCGTCACGACGGTGCCCGTCGTGAACCCGATCGCTCCGTGCCATCGCTCCTCACGGCGCCGCGCCCGACGGGAGGTCGCCTCGCCGACGGCCGTTCCGTCCGCAGACCGGACGAGGAGTCGTCCCTCGTCTCCCTGGCCGAGCATTGCGAGTCGCTCGCGCAGTTCGTCGGCGTCGAGAATGACGACGGGCTGTGTCAGCCGGAGCACCACGCGAGCGTCGGGGACGTTCCCCACCACGAGCCGCGGGTCGGTCGTCAGGACTGGCACGGCGGGGGTGGCATCCAGGATCACCGTTGCACGAGGAAACGCCTCCAGGGCCGAGTCGACGCACAGGAAGGTCGCTGCCGACGCGAACTCTCCGTCCAGGTGGATCGCGAGGTCGGGGGTACTGGGCAACAGGCCACGACCGGAGGATCCGTCGACCGGGATCAGGTCGGCGAGTAGGAGCGTCTGCGCGTTGCCCTCGCGGGCACGATCGACGCCCGTTCGTTCGGCCCACTCGGGTCCGTCATGCCAGGCGACGGCATCCGGGATGTGGGCGAAGACGGCCCCCGCCTGCCACGCGCGATGCGCCCATTCCCAGTCCTCGCCGCCGTATGACGAGAAGCTCTCGTCGAATCCTCCGACGTCGTCGAACATCGCGCGTGAGCAGGCCATCACGGCACCGATGATGTACCGGTAGCTGCGGTCGTCGGAGAGCCGGAGGTTCTCGGTGCGGGCGTAAGCGTCGAGAAGCCACTGCGGCTCGGGCAGCTCGACGGTCGGGGCGATCTCGGCGATCGGCGCAGAGGGGTCCACCCCCGCGAGGGCGGCGTGCCGGCGTCGCCCCACCGTGACCGCCTCGGGCAGGAGCGCGGGCAGGCGCGTCATCGCTCGGACGTACCCCGGCTCGGGCGCCGTGTCGGCGTCGAGGAAGCACAGGATCTCTCCCGTACTCGCGGCGACTCCCCTGTTCCGCGCGGCGGCGGCCCGGAACCCGAGGTCCGGCTGACTCACGACCCGGACTCCCGGGGGCACGATCGGCGCGGAGGGAGAGCCGTCGTCGGCGACGACGATCTCGACGAGATGCGCGGGATAGTCCTGGCGCGACAGCGCGAGGAGCGTCCGGTCGAGCTCGGCCTGCTGGTCGTAGTGCGTCACGATGACGCTCACCCGCGCGAGGCGTGACGGCGCGTCCGCGACGTCGTCCCACCGGTTGCCGACCACCCACCCGGGTGCGCTCATGAGAGCACCTCGGCCCACCACCGGAGGTACGCGCGAGCGGCTTCGGCCCGATCGAACGGGATGGGGTCGACGCCGTGCCAGGTCGAGGACGGGTCGTCGACAGCCTCACGAATCGCAGCCGGCAGGGCCTCCGGTTCGACGGAGCGCAGTGTGCCCGGACGCAGGGCAGACATCTCGTCGACGTAGCGGTTGCGGACCGCGACGGGTCGACGGCCCCAGCCGATCCACGACGCCAGCGACCCGGACGCCGAGACGTGCCGATGGGCGATCACCGGAACCGCGACCGTGCGTGCCTGCACCGCCATCTCGGCGTCGTCGAGCCAGCCCGTGACCTCGGTCGTCACCCCGAGACCGCGGGCGCGCCGGACGAAGGCGTCGAGTTCATCAGCGTGACCGTCCGACGCGCGCCCGAGCACGCGAAGCCGGGGCAGTCCGGCCGCGACGGTCGCGGCGAGCGCTTCGTCGTGTCCCTTCCCCGGGTAGAAGTAGCCCAGAACGCCCACGGCGTCGTCGAGTCGGGGACGGGTCGACAGCGTGTGCGCGGTGACGGGAAGCGGCACCACGGCGACGGGCCCGCTCCACACGCCCTCTTCATCGAGCAGCGCGCGCTCATGCTCGCTGTTGACGGCAATCGCGCGTGCCGCTCGAGCGACCGCCGTGTAGAACGCTCGTCGGCGGGGCCGGTTGCGCTCTCCATCGGAGGCTTGCGGGACGTCGTGCAGGGTCACGGTCAGCGGATGACGGGCGGCCAGAGCCAGGACGTACTCGGTCGCGTCCTCGGGCGACGTTCCCCACAGCCGGTCGGTGATCTGCGCGTGGACAGGGGTTCCCGGGGTGAGCGATGAAATCTCCGCCGGGTCGATCACCCGAGGATCGGCCCCGAGATCCGTCAGCGCGTCCGCGAGTTCGCGCCCGAACACCGCGACCCCGTGGGGACCGGGGTGGACAAGAAGGATCGGGGCCGTCACGCTGCCCGCCACCGGTGCAGCAGGGAGGCGATACGCGTGACGGCTGCGGCGACGAAGTCGGGACGCTCGGCGTACCAGGCACGGTGGGCCTCGGACACGGTCGCGGCGGGAAGGATCTCGCCCTCGACGACCCAGTCGGGCTGGGGCTCGGCATCCAGGTTCCAGGCGTCGACGACCCACTCCTCGAGCGGCGCGCGCACTCCCGCGAGGATCGGGCGGCCGGGATCGACCGCTCGCCCGGGCGCGCCGAGGGCCTCGACCACCCGCTCGCCCAGGGGGACGAACACGGCGTTCCCGGGGTGGTTGACCGTGCGGGCGAGGTCGGCGACGACGGGGGTGAACAGATCGGATGCCGAGACGTCGAGCCCGAGATCCTCTCGCCGGCGCAGCTCGGCGACGGACTCCGCCGCCACCTCGCGCACCGACTCCGCCGGCAGCTCTCGCTCGACCGGAAGGCCCGCGGCCTCGGCCAGCAGGCGCACGTCGTGGTAGGCGACCAGCGGCGGATCGGGCTCGAAACCGGGGAGGCGCAGCACGACCTGGAACGGGTGCAGACCGGCGTAACGGATCGAGGGGACGAGGACCACGCGGGCACCGCTCGGGAGGGACGCCCGCAGCTGCGCGGTGCCGAGCGGGAGGCCCCGGTAATCGTCACGGACCGGCTGTGCGACGAGGAACGAGGCCCGCGCGAGCACGTCATGCAGGCGCACGGCGTCGGTTTTGGTGAGCTCGTGCACGGCCGGAACCCGGATGGTGGGGAGCGCGTCGGAGGCGATCACGAGACGCAGGGACTCGGCCTGGCAGTTGCCGACGACCACGCCGAAGCGGGCGGGAAGCGGGGCCTCGCCGAAGAACTCCGCGTAGTGGCGACGGCGCGCTATCACCGTCCCGCCGTGGTCCGCAAGGCTCGTCTTGCCACCCTCGTCGCCGCTCATGCTGTGAACGTATCCGTCGGTGCCGTCGTCGTCCCAACCGCCCCGTTGCATTGCGATGTCTCCGTCGATGCGGTACGCGCACCGACGAAGCCGCTGCACGAGGAGGAAAAAGAATCGACGCCCCCACCATCCCCCCGATCCGGGTGGCCGCCGTGCCGTCGTCGCATCCGTACGTGGACGCCGTCACGGACCGCCACGCGGTGACCCTGCTCAGCGACCCCGCGGTCCCCGGTTCGCCCGAGGGCCAGTGGTGGCCGCCGCAGATCCTGCTCCCGGCCTGGCTGGAAGCACACGCGGCGGAATTCGACCTCGTGCACCTGCACTTCGGGATCGAGTCGTACAGCCCGGACGATCTCGCAGAGACCGTGGCCGCGCTGCGGCGCACTCGGCGTCCGCTCATATACACGGTCCACGACCTGGAGAACCCGCAGCTCGAATCGCAGGACGCCCACCGTGCGTCGCTCGCCGTCCTGACGGCCGCGGCGGACCAGCTGATCACCTTGACCGAATGCGCCGACGCCGAGGTGCGCCGCGTGTACGGCCGGTCGACGACCGTCGTGCCGCACCCGACGCTGCTCGGCGCGGAGGACCCGCCCATCGGTACGCCCCACGCGACGACCCGGGTGGGCGTGCACCTGCGCGACCTGCGACCGAACATCGACGGGGTGGGCACCGTGGCGACTCTGGTGCGGGCGATCGCCGACCTCCGCGCCGAAGGCGCGCGCGTCGAGGCCGTGGTACGGGTGAACGAGCGCGTCCGCGACGCGGAGGCGGCGGCATCCATCGACCGACTCGCCGCGGAGGCGGACGGCGTGACGTTGGAGCGCGGCGACCGTCTCGACGACGACGAGCTGGCGAGCTGGCTCGCCGACCTCGACGCGTGTCTGCTGCCGTACCGGCACGGCACGCAATCGGGGTGGGCAGAGCTCTGCTTCGACCTCGCGGTGCCGGTGATCGGCACGCGCGTGGGGCACATCGCGGCGCAGCATCCCGAGGACTTCCACGCCTTCGCCGTGGGGGACCCGAACTCGCTCGCGCGGGCGATCACGGATGCCACGGCACCGGCGTGGTCGACATCCGGATCGCAGCGGCGCGCCGAGGAGGTCGCTCGGCGACGTCGCGAGCGATCCGCCGAGCGTGACCGGATACGCGCCGCACACCTCGAGATCTACCGCCGGGCTCTCCAGACGACGGATGCCGCATGAGCCGCGCGTCGCGTCCGCTGCGCGTCCTCGTCGTCGCGCCGTCGCGCTATCCGCTGCGCCAGCCCCACGCCGGAGGGCTGGAGGCGTGCGTCTGGGACCGGGTGCGGTGGTTGCAAGCGCGCGGCCACGACGTCACGCTGTGCGCGGCGGACGGATCGGACTACCTCGGCGACGTGCCCGAGTTCCGCTTGCCGACGCCCGCGTGGACGCGCCCCGAGGAGTCGTCGGACACGGACTATCCCCTCGGGTACGCCGGGGCCGTCGACGCGGCCTTCGAGGCCGCGCGCGATCGGCTGATCGCCGACCGCCACCTCTACGACGTCGTCGACAACCACAGCCTTCATCCGGCGCCGATCCGGTGGAGCCGAGAGGCCGAGATCCCGGTCGTCACGACCCTGCACACCCCTCCCCTCGAACCGCTGCTCGAAGCGGCCGAGCAGGTGCGTGACAGCGCTCACCGCTTCGTCGCCGTCAGCCAGGCGACCGCACGCGCGTGGTCGGTGGAGGGGGTCGACGCGTTCGTCTTCCCGAACGGCATCGACACCGACCAGTGGACCCGCGGCGAGGGCGGAACGTCGTGGGTGTGGTCGGGTCGTGTGGTGCCGGAAAAGGCCCCTCACCTGGCGATCGAGGCGGCGCGCGCCGTCGGCGCTCACCTCGTGCTGGCCGGGCGGATCGGCGACGTCGACTATTTCGAGCAGGAGGTCGTGCCCCGGCTCGGACCGCACGCGCGCTACGTCGGCCCGCTGCGCCAGCCCGAGCTGTGCCGTCTGGTCGGATCGTCGGCGGTCGCCCTCGTAACGCCGATGTGGGAAGAGCCGTTCGGGTTGGTGATCGCCGAGGCGCTGGCCACCGGCACCCCCGTCGCCGCGTTCGACATCGGCGGGGTCTCGGAAGTCCTCGCGGGGATGCCGGGATCGGCGACCGTCACGCCGGGAGACGTCGTCGCCCTCGGGAGAGCCGCGGCCGAGCTCGCCGCGCGGGGAGCGCGCGAGCCCCTGACCCGGGTGTGGACGCGGCGCGCAGCGGTGCGGCAGCACTCTCTCGCGCAGCGCTACCGGGAAGTGGAGCGCGTGCTGTCGCACACCGCTCAGCCCGTCGCCGCGCGACGTGCGCCGGCGGTGTCGTGGTGATCGGCTGGTACGTCCACCACCACGGTTTCGGGCACGTCGCTCGCTTCCTCGCCGTGCAGCCGCACCTGAGGACCCCGGTCGTGGCGTTCTCGTCGCTGACGCGGCCGCCCGGACTCGATCCCTCGGTCGAGTGGAGGGAGTTGCCCTCGGATGCCGATGCCGTCGAGGCCGCGGACGGTACCGTGCTCGATCCGCGCAGCGCCGATCCCACGGCACGAGGGGCGCTGCACTGGGCCCCGCACGATCATCCCGGACATCGCGCCCGACTTGCGACGATCGCCCGCGTCGCCGCCGAGCGACACCTCGGGGCCTTCGTCGTCGACGTGAGTGCCGAGGTCGTCGCTCTCGCTCGCCTCCTGGGCCTGCGCACCGTCGCGGTGACCCAGCCGGGCGCGCGGACCGACGCTCCGCATGCCCTCGCCTACCGACTGGCGGATCGCATCGTGGCGCCGTGGCCGCACGGCGCGGTGCCGACCCCCGGCCTCACGGCGCATGCCGATCGCGTCGTCTGGACCGGGGGGATCTCGCGGTTCGACGCACGCACACGCGAGAACGCCCGCGAGCCACGGGCGGTTCTTCTGCTCGGACACATCCTCGACCCCGCCGTCCACACCGAGCTCACCACCCGACTCTCGGCCGGCGGATGGGATGTCCGCTCCATAGGACACGACGACCACGCCCGCGTCGACGATCCGTGGCCGCTGCTCTGTCGGAGCACGGTGGTCGTGAGCGCGGCCGGGCAGAACAGTGTCGCGGACCTCGCGGCATCCGGGGCTCGAGCCGTGGTGATCGCCCAGGACCGACCTTTCGACGAACAGCGGGCCACCGCGGACGCTCTCGAGAGGTCGGGACTCGCGCGAACGGCGGACTCCGCCGATTCGGCCGCTGAACTGGCCTCGGTCATCGAGCGAGCCGGAGACGACGACCCCGATTGGACGCGCTGGCAGGTCTCGGGGGCCGCGACGCGGATGGCTGCGGCGATCGAGGGGATGCTGCCGTGAGGACCGCCGTGATCACGGTCGCCTCCGCAGCCAGGCGCGAGCATCTCGAGCGTCAACGGCGAGTGCTCGCCGAGGTGGCCGACGACATCGTGCGGGTCGAGGCGTGGCTCGACGAGACGCCGCCGGATGGCATCCGGGATGCCGGGACCCACACGTTGCACGTGCCTCCGGGGCCCCGAGGGTTCCGCGTCGGCGAAGGGCGAAACCGTGCTGCTGAGCGGGCGATCGACGCGGGAGCCGAGCTGCTCGTCTTCCTCGACGTGGACTGCCTGCCTGGTCCGAATCTGCTGCCCGCGTACCGGGCGGCGGCGCGGACGGATCCAGCCGCTCTCCTGGCGGGCCCGGTGACCTATCTCACGAGCGTCCAGCGCCCGGGAAGCGCCTCCGACCTGCCGTTTCTCCGGCGCCCGCACCGCGCGCGACCGGCGCTTCCTCTCGGTCAGGCGCGCACCGCGACCGCCGCCGAGTACGACCTGTTCTGGTCACTGTCGTTCGCGGTGACGCCCGCGACCTGGCGGCGGATCGGCGGGTTCCACCCCGGCTACGAGGGGTATGGCGCCGAGGACACCGACCTCGCGTGGACGGCGCGCGAGCGAGGCGTCGAGATGCGCTGGATCGGCGGGGCGGATGCGTTCCACCAGTGGCATCCGGCGTCCTCTCCCCCGTGGCAGCATCTCGACGACATCCTGCGCAACGGCGCAAGGTTCCATGAGCGGTGGGGCGAGTGGCCGATGGGCGGGTGGCTCGACGCATTCGCCGCGGCCGGCGCGAT
This sequence comes from Microbacterium sp. Kw_RZR3, assembly GCF_029222405.1. Classification (NCBI taxonomy): domain Bacteria; kingdom Bacillati; phylum Actinomycetota; class Actinomycetes; order Micrococcales; family Microbacteriaceae; genus Microbacterium; species Microbacterium sp. Kw_RZR3. The sequence continues at coordinate 42,644 of NZ_JARHXC010000198.1, forward strand.
CGAGCGCCGGGGTGAGGCGTGGGTGCGCACGGATCGCGGTTGAGTGTCCGAGAAACGCCGTAACCGCGCGGGGAGTTACGGCGTGTCTTGGACAGTCGACGAGAGTGGCGCGCGAGAGAGCCCCGCGCCCGGAAAGGGGTGCGGGGCTCCCGCGGGCGGTGGGTCAGGCGCGGCGGAGCCAGACCGTCGTCTCGGCGGGGAGCGTGTCGCCCTCGAGCGCGGTGCTCGACAGAAGCACCTCGCCCGCGGGGAGCGCGGCCGGCTCGGTGCCGAAGTTCGTCACGACGGTCCAGCCGTTCGGACGCTCGAAGGCCACCACGTCATCGCGGCCCGTGTCGATCCACTCCAACTGCTCGTCGGTCTGCAGCTCGTGGCGCAGGTCGAGCGCGCGGCGGTAGAGCGACAGCGTCGAGGCGGGGTCGCCATCCTGCAGATCGACCGCGTAGGTACCGAACCACTCCGGCTGCGGGAGGTGCGCACCGGTCGAGCCGAAGCCGAACGCGGGGCCGTCCGCGGTCCACGGCAGGGGCACGCGGCATCCGTCCCGACCCTGGTCGATCCCTGGGCTGCGGAAGAACGTCGGATCCTGCCGGTCGGCGTCGGGGATGTCGGCCACCTCGTGCAGCCCCAGTTCCTCGCCCTGGTACAGGTACGCGGATCCCGGGAGGCCCAGCACGAACGTCGCGGCGGCGCGGGCCCGGCGCTCGCCGCGCGCGGCGTCGAGGGCGGGCGACTGGCCGCCCGAGAGCAGCCATTCGTTGCCGTGCTTGAGCGTGGGGCGACCGTCGGCTCCGCGCTCGGCATCCGGGAGCCCGTACCGGGTGGCGTGACGGACGACGTCGTGGTTAGACAACACCCACGTCGTCGACGAACCCGACTGCGCGGCGAGCGCGAGGTTGTCGGCGACGATGCGGCGGAACTGCCCCGCATCGAAATCGGCCTCGAGCAGATCGAAGTTGAAGGCCTGACCCAAGCTCTCGATGCTCGCGTACAGCGGCACGCGGGAGGGGTGGACCCACGCCTCGGCGACGGCGGTGCGCGGCGGGTCGTACTCGTTGAACACCGCACGCCACTCGGCGTAGACCTCGTGCACGTCGTCACGGTCGATCAGGGGGTGCTTGCCGTCGAAGGGCAGCGCCTCGAGCTCGGCCCGCGAGGGCAGCGGCTCGCTGAGGTCCTTCGTCAGCATGTGCGCGACGTCGATGCGGAAGCCGTCGACGCCGCGGTCGCTCCAGAAGCGCAGGGTCTTCACGAAGTCGGCGCGCACTTCGGGGTTGGACCAGTTCAGGTCGGGCTGCGACACGTCGAAGTTGTGGAAGTACCACTGGCCGTCTTCGACGCGCTCCCACGCCGAACCGCCGAACACCGAGAGCCAGTCGGTGGGCGGCTCGGAGCCGTCGATCCCGGTGCCCTCGCGGAAGATGTACCGCTCGCGCGCGGCCGACCCGCGGCCTGCGGCCAGCGCCTCCTGGAACCAGGCGTGGTCGTTCGAGGTGTGGTTCGGCACGATGTCGACGACGACACGGATGCCATGGGCGTGGAGCCGCTCGATGAGCTCGTCCATGTCGGCCAGGGTGCCGAGCTTCGGGTCGACGTCGCGGTAGTCGGCGACGTCGTACCCTCCGTCGGCGAGCGCCGAGGGGTAGAAGGGGCTCAGCCAGACGGCATCCACCCCCAGTTCCGCGAGGTACGGGACGCGCGAGGTGATGCCCTTGATGTCGCCGAGGCCGTCGCCGTCGGTGTCGGCGAAGCTGCGCGGGTACACCTGGTACACCACGGCCTGGCGCCACCAGTCGGGGGCGTCGGAGAGTTCGCGGGTCTGCACCGAGGGGGCGGTGGTAGTCACGTGCGGGGTTCCTTTCGGGGTGGAGGGAAGATCAGCCCTTGACGGCGCCCTGCGTGACGCCGGCCATCACCCATCGCTGGGTGAAGAGATAGGCGACGATCGCGGGGGCCATGGCCATGAGGTAGGAGGCGAAGGCGACGTTGTAGTTGTTGCTGAACTGCGTCTGGAACAGGTTCTGGCGCACGGGCAGCGTCTGCAAGGCCGGATCGCTGATGATGAGCGAGGGCATCATGAAGTCGTTCCACGCGTACAGGAACGCGAAGATGCCGACGGTGGCGCTCATCGGGGCGAGCAGCGGGAAGATCAGCCGCCAGAACGTCTGCCACGTCGTCGCGCCGTCGATGCGCGCGCTCTCCTCGAGCTCCAGCGGGATCGAGCGCAGGAACGCCGTGAACAGCAGCACGCTGAAGCTCAGCTGGAACATCGTGGCGAGGATGATCACGCCGACCGGGTTGTCGAGACCGACCCGGCCGGTGAGCTGGATCTGCGGGAGCGCGACGACCGGGAACGGGATGAACATCGCCGCGAGCAGGTAGAAGAACGAGTACCGGAAGAGCTTGCGATCCCAGTTGCGGGCGATCGCGTACGAGGCGAAGGCCGCGAGGATGATCGTCGCCGCGACCGTGCCGGCGGTGACCAGGAGGGAAACGGCGAGACCGACGGGGAACTTCGTCAGTGTCCACGCCTGTACGAAGCCGTCGAAGCTGATCGGCGAGGGGAACGAGAAGGCGTTTCCGTCGACGACCTGCGTCCCGCTCTTCAGCGCCATCGAGATGGTCACGTACAGCGGCAGCAGCACGGTCAGCGAGCAGAGCACGAGGATGGTCGTCGCCGACCAGTTGATGCGCTCGGCGCCGACACGGCGGATGCGGGGACGGGACCGCTGCTTCGCGGGGACGGTGATCTCGGCCTGCTCGAACGCGAGCGCGGGCTGGTTGAGAGCGGTCATGACAGGGTGTTCCTTCCCCGGGTCAGGGAGAGCTGGAGGAGCGAGATGACGACGGCCACGACGAAGAAGAGCGCCGCGTTGGCCATCTGGTAGGCGTAATCGCCTCCGTTGAAGCCGAGGATGATCGACATCGCGACACTGCGCGTCGCGGTACCCGGGCCTCCGCCGGTGAGACCGACGATGATGTCGTAGGCATTGAGGAAGCCTTTGAAGCCCAGGATGACGTTGATGACGACGTATCCGGCCACGAGCGGCAGCGTGATGCGAAGGAGCTGCTGGGTCTTGCTCGCCCCGTCGAGGCCGGCGGCCTCGTAGACGTCGCCGGGCACCGACAGCAGCCCCGCGATGTAGATCAGCAGCGTGCCGGGGATCGCCTGCCACGCGGTGACGATGACGATCGCGACCCACGCCAGATCGGGGTTGGCGAGCAGGCTCGTCTCGAGCCACGGGATGCCGAGCGAGGCTCCGGCCTGCGGGACGGAGTTGCTGAAGAGGAAGTTGAAGACGTAGGCGATGATGATGCCCGAGATCACCATCGGAATGACGAAGACCGTGCGCAACGCCTTCTTGAAGCGGATCTGCGCGGTCAGGCCCACCGCGAGAAGGAACGCCGCGACGTTGACGACGATGACCGTGGCGACCGAGAACCCGAAGGTGAAGAGGTAGCTCTGCAGGATCGCCGGGTCGCTGAAGATCGCGATGTAATTCGTCAGGCCGGTGAAGTTCCACTCCCCCAGACCGATCGAGTCGGTGAAGCTGAAGAAGATACCGATGATCCCGGGCACCGTGATCGCCAGCGTGAACAGCACGAGCGTCGGCAACAGGAAGAAGTAGTAGATCGGCTCGACCCGGCGGGTGCTGCGACGCGCGGTCGCCTTCCCTCCCGTCACGATCGTGGTGGTGGTGCTCATCGCGCGGCCTCCTCGCCGGATGCGTCGGTGGTCGAGGCGGGCGGCTGGCGGAAGGCGAGCCGCGACCAGTCCTCGTCGAGGGTGTTCAGGGTGGCCTGCGGCGAGGCGCCGAACAGCATCGCCTGCACGTAGTTGAAGACCGGGATGGTCTTGGGCACGAGCACCGAGGCGCCCTGGTAGATGCGGCCCTCGTCGTAGTAGGGCACCATTCCCGCGATGCGGGGGTCGCTCGGCGAGGGAGCGTCCTTCGTCGGCGCGAAGCCGAGCTGCGACTCGTTGTAGGCCTCGATCACCTCGGGCTGGTACAGGTACTCGAGGAAGTCGCGCGCGGCATCCTTGTGCCGGGATGCCTCGGGGATGATGGCCGCGAGGTCCATGTTGACGCGGACCTTCAGGTCGGCCGGGTCGTCGGTCATGGGCAGCGGGAAGGTGCCGACGGGGAGGTCGGGCGAGGTCTTGGCGATCTCGCCGAGCGCCCACGGGCCCTGCAGGTACATGGCCGCCTGCCCTTGGGCGAATGCGAGGTTGCCGTCGCCGTAGGCCCGGCTCTCGGCATCCGGGTTCGTGTAATTCCGGGCGAGCTCGAGCATGCGGTCCATCGGCTCGCTGAAGTCCTTCGCGAACGACACCGCCGACTGCGGCCCGACCTCGTCGCCCTCGGCGGCGAGCGCGTCGAAGAAGTCGATGACGTCGAGCGATCCGCCGACGGAGTAGTCGTACCAGCCCTGTCCGACAGTCCAGTCGTCTTTGAAGGTGCCGTAGAAGGGCGTCACGCCATTGGCCTTCAGCGTCTCGGAGACCTGGAGCAGCTCGTCCCACGTGGTCGGAACCTCGAGTCCGTACTGGTCGAAGATCTGCTTGTTGTAGATGACCGAGGCCGCCATGACCGAGTAGGGCAGCGCGCTGGTGCGCCCTTCGCACGAGCCGTACTGGTCCATGAGGGGCTGCAGGTCGTCGCGCACCGTGCTCGCGGCCGTCGTGCCCGAGAGGTCGCTCAGCGCGCACCGCTGGACGAAGCGGGCGGTCTCGTAGTTGTAGTTCGCGAGCATGATGTCGGGCGGGTTGCCGCGGACGAAGCTGGCCGACACGACGTCGACGCCGGAGCTGTCCATCTCGACGCGCACCCGGTCTTGCGAGGCGTTGTACTCGGCAACGACGTCGTTCATGAACGACAGCGCCTCGCGCTTGCTGAAGGTGAAGCGGATCGTCTCGCGACCGTCGGCGGAGCAGCCCGCGAGCATCGCCGCCCCGAGCACCCCCACCGCGGTCGCGGCGCCCCATCGTCGCCCGGCCCTCGTCTTCGTCGACACCAGCTGCCTCCTCCGCTGCACTGCGAATATGTTGTGTCGGTGAGTAAATCTACTCGCCAAATCAATGTAGTGCAGGCAGTATTGCAGGAGAACTCAGGGGGGTCAAGAGAGCCGATGGATGCCATGACGACGACGCCGTCGCTGCGCCGCCACAACCTCGACGCGGTGCTGACCCGCGTCTGGGACGAGGACGCCTTCACCGCCAGCGACGTGATCGCCGCGGTCGGGCTGACCCGCTCGACGGCCATCGACGTGCTCGACGAATTGACCGCGCGCGGGCTCCTCGCGGAGATGCCCAACGCCCGCGCGGTCGGCGAGTACTCGAAGGGGCGCCCCGCGCGCCGCTTCGCCTTCCAACCCGGCGCAGGGCTCGTGGTCGGGGTCGACGCGGGACGCGGTCACCTCACCGCGACCGTCGCCGACCTCCGCGGCACGACCCTCGCGACCTCGCGGCTCACCGTCGACCCCGAACTCGATTCGCCCGAGCGACGCCGCCGCGCCGCCGAGGCGACGGTCGACGCGGCCCTCACGCGCGCGCGGCGCTCGCGCGACGACCTCGTCGCGCTGTGTGTCGGCGTGCCCGCGCCGGTCGACCGGGCGGGGCGGTCCCCCGTCCACCACGACGGCTTCTGGGCGCGCATGAACCCCGACTTCGTCGACACCTTCGCGGCGTGGGCGCCCGTCGTACGCGTCGAGAACGACGCCACCCTCGCCGCGGTGGCTGAAGGGACGCACGGCGCGGCGGTGGGCTGCGACGACTTCGTCGCGCTGCTCGCCGGCGAGCGGTTCGGCGCGGGGATCAGCGTCGACGGTCATCTGCTCCGCGGCGCGCACGGAGGGGCGGGCGAGACCGTCGCCTTCGATCAGGTCGAGGGCGTCGGCAGCGCGTGGGGCCTCGCACCGCGGTGCGTGGATGCGGCGCGGGCGGCTCTGGCATCCGGAACCCTTCCGGTCGACAGCGCGCTACGTGGGATCGATCCCGAGCGCCTCGATGCCAAGACCGTGCTCGACCTCGCCGCCGCGGGCGATATCGGAGCCCTCGCCGCGGCACGCGCGGTCGGCCCGGCGCTCGCCGGAGTGGCGGCGATCTTCGGCAGCCTCTTCGACGTGGAACGCGTGGTGGTGTCCGGAGCGATCGCTGCCGGTGCGGGACCGATCATCGCCGCGGCGATCGAGGCGATCCCCGATTCGCTGCACCTTCCGGCGCCGCGGATCGTGGCCTCGACGCTCGGGGCCGACATCGTGTCGATCGGGGCCGTCTCCGCCGCCGTCGAGTCGGCGCGCGCTCGCGCGCTCGATCTCGAGGCGTTCGCCCTGCCCGAGGACCGGGCGCGGGCGTGAGGGGCAAGCCCCCCTCGCCGTGTCGGACCCCCCGGATAGCGTCGAGAACCTCGACCCCGATCGAGAGGAGACCGGATGCCCTCGTGGCCCGAACACGTGATCTGGTGGCACGTCTATCCGCTGGGCTTCGTCGACGCCCCGATCCGCGAGAACGAGGGTCCGGATGCCGCGCCGGTGCACCGCCTCGACCGCCTCGAGCCGTGGCTCGACCACGTCATCGAGCTGGGGCTGAACGGCCTGTTGCTGGGACCGGTGTTCGCCTCCGAGACGCACGGCTACGACACGGTCGACCACTTCCGCATCGACCCGCGACTGGGCGATGACCGGGACTTCGACCGACTCGTCGCGGCGGCTCGGGAGCGTGGCATCCGGATCCTGCTCGACGGCGTGTTCAACCATGTGGGGCGCGGTCACGCGGCTTTCCGGGACCTGACCGAGAACGGGCCGGGCCTGTTCCGCGGGCGTTGGATCGACGGACGGTTCGAGGCCGACGTGTTCGAGGGGCATGACGCGCTCGTCGCGCTGGATCACTCCTCCCCCGCCGTGGTCGACCTCGTCGCCGACGTCATGTGCCACTGGCTCGAGCGGGGCATCGACGGCTGGAGATTGGATGCCGCGTACGCGGTGCCGTCGTCGTTCTGGGCCGAGGTGCTCCCCCGCGTGCGGGAGCGCTTCCCGGAAGGGTGGTTCCTGGGCGAGGTGATCCACGGCGACGCTCCGGCGATCGTGCGGGAGTCGACGATGGACTCGCTCACGCAGTACGAGCTGTGGCAGGGGATCTGGCACGGCATCGCGGACCGCAACCTCTTCGAGCTGCGGCACGCGATCGAGCGGCACGACGAGATGCTGCGGACCTTCGTGCCGCAGACGTTCGTCGGGAACCACGATGTGACGCGGATCGCCTCAGCCGTGGGGCGCGACCTCGTCCCGCATGCCCTCGCGGTGCTCTTCACGGTCGCCGGGACGCCGTCGGTGTACGCGGGCGACGAGTTCGGGTGGACGGGAGTGAAGGAGGAACGCGTCGGGGGCGACGACGCGGTGCGGCCCGCGTTCCCCTCGACCCCCGGGGAAGCGCAGGGCGACGAGCGCATTCTGCAGGCCCACCGCGCGCTCGTCGCGCTGCGCCGCCGAAAGCCGTGGCTGTGGCGGGCGCATACCGACGTGATCGAGGTCGCCAATACCGCTCTCGCCCTGCGGACGGCGGTCGGCGATGACGCGGTCGTCGTCGCGCTGAACGTCGGCGACGAGCCGGTGTCGCTGCCGGTCGCGGACGGGCTGACCCCCGTGGCCGGCGAGGGGTGGCCGACGGACGGGCGCGTCGAGCTCGGGCCGCGCGGGTGGGTCGTCCTGGAAGCGTGACATCCTCGGGGTCCCTGAGCATGTCGAAGGCAGGTCCCTGAGCCTGTCGAAGGGACCGGGGCCGTCGCACCCCGGTGGCTTTGACAAGCTCAGTCACCTCACGCCACCCCTGCCGGAGACGGCTTCGACGAGCCCTGCCACCGCTTACCGCGACCCGTGACCGTCCTCCCTCCGCGGGTCAGGCGCCGGCGCGGAAGCGGTGCTCGGGACGACCCGTCGAGCCGTACCGGAGGCTCACCTGCACGAGACCCCGTTCGGCGAGAGCGGTCAGGTGTCGTTGCGCGGTCGCGCGCGAGACGCCGATGCGCTCGGCCACCTCGGTCGCCGAGGCCTCGTCCGCGCCGAGAGCGGCGAGCACCGTCTGCTCGGTGGCCGAGCGCGCGAGCGACGGTCCCTCGCGCTCCCCGCGCATCACGGATGCCGCGCGGTCGATGTCGTCCTGCGACAGGGGCCGCGAGCTGGTCAGCAGGTTGCGGTACCGCGCGTAACGGTCGAGCCGCTCCGCGAGCACGCGCGTGTCGAAGGGCTTCACCAGGTAGGCGAGCGCCCCGGCGGTGAATGCACGCCGGACGGTCTCGGCATCCGTCGCCGCGGAGAGGACGAACGCGTCGATCCCGGCCGAGCGGACGAGCTCGATGCCGTCACCGTCGGGCAGGTAGACGTCGGCGACGAGCAGATCCGGGCGGTGCGCGGCGAGGGCGGCTCGGGCCTCGCCGACCGTGCGCGCGGGCTCGAGCGCGACGAAGCCGGGGCGCGCGGCGACCGCGTCACGGTGCAGTCCCGCGACGCGGAAGTCGTCGTCGACGACGAGGACACGGATACCGGTCATTCGTTCTCTCCTCGAAGGACTCCGGGCAGACGGGCTGCCACGACGGCACCGTGCCCGTCGCCACCGGGATCGACGACCCACACGTCGCCGCCCCGGCGTCGCGCGAACTCGCGCGAGAGCGGCAGACCGATCCCGAGGCCGTGGACCGCCGAGGGGTCGTCGTCGCGCTCGCGCGGGGCGAAGGCGGCGTCGACGTCGGCGATCCCGCCCCCGGTGTCGGCCACCGTGAGCACGACCGCGTCGCCGTCGCCGAGCACCGCGACCTCGACCTCTCGAGGTTCGGGGCCGGATGCCGTGGCGGTCACGGCGTTGTCGACGAGGTTGCCGAGCACCGCCACGACGTCTTCCACGTCGTCGACGGTGCCGCGGAGGTAGGTGTCGTCGGACACGCGCAGCACGACTCCCCGCTCGCGTGCGGCGAGCGCTTTCGCTCCGAGGAACGACTGGAGCATCGCGTCGCCGACGAGGTCGATGCCCGGGACGGCCCAGTCCACCGAGCCGCGATCGACGAGATCCGCGAGGAATGCGCGAGCCTCGTCGGCGCGGCCGGCGTCGAGCAAGCCCACCGCCGCGTGCAGGCGGTTCGCGTTCTCGTGCCGCTGCACACGCAGGGCGTCTCCCATCGCGCGGACGCTGTCGAGCCTCCCCGACAGCGCGGCCACGTCGGTGCGGTCGCGCAGCACCGCGACCCGGCCGAGCGCGCGAGCGCCGCGGCGCACCGGACGCACGTCGATGAACACGACTCGGCCCCCGATGGGCAGCCCCGTGCTCGCGCCGTCGCCGGCCAGCGCGGTGGCGACGGCCGACGGGAGATCGAGGTCGGCGAGAGGGCGGCCGACGGCATCCGTGATCCCGAGAAGACGTTCGGCGGTGGCGGTGCACACGCGCACGACCCCCGTCTCGTCGATCGCGAGGACGCCCTCATCGGCGCCCTCGAGCACGGCGGTCTGCGTCTGGACGAGGGCGACCAGCTCTTCGGGCTGGACGCCGAGGGTGAGGCGCTCGAGCCGGCGGCGCATGAGCAGCGCGACGAGCGCCCCGATCGCGACGGCGAGCGCCACGGCCACGGCGATCCCGCCGACGAGCGCGGGCAGATCGTCGAAGACGCTCGCGCGTTCGAAGCCGACGCTCACCTCACCGACCGGCACGCCCCCGTCGGGCGCGTACACGGGGACTTTCGCGCGCGCGGACTCCCCGAGCGTTCCGGTCTCCCATGTGACGACCTCACGGCCCGCGAGCGCGTCCGCGAAGCTCGTGCTGACGACCTGGCCGAGGCGGTCCGGATCCGGGTGGGCCAGACGGATGCCGTGATCGTCGGTGATCACGACGAACAGGCCGCGCGTGCGCTGGGTGACGTCGGCGGCGTAGTGCTGGAGGGCGCCGTCACGCAGGGAGGCGGCATCCGGAGTCCCGGGGTCAGCCGAGTACTGCGCGACGAGGTCGCGCACCTCGGGCGCTTCGGCGACCGCGCGGGCGATGTTCAGCGCCGATGAATCGGCCTCGGCCTTGAGCTGCTGCACGCCGAGCCAGGCGAACACCGCGGTGCACACCGCGACGACGGCGATCTGGGTCGCGATCTGCACGACGAGCATCCGGGTGGCGAACCGCATGGGAACCTCCGGGCTCGACATCGTCGCGCGCGGCAGCGACCGCGACGGCGTGCGCGAAATGCGCAGAACACACGGTACGCGCATAACCCCGCGCAATGCGAGCAAGCGCGCGGTCGAGGTCTCGGCATCCGTAGGGTCGCCGCATCGAGAGCGCGAGAGACGCGCCCGTCCCGACGAAGGAGTCGCGATGACCCCCCTGATCCTTGCGTCCGAAGCCGAAGAGTACGCGGTGGCCTACACGCCCGCCGACGGCGTGCTCGTCGCCCTCGGCTTCCTCATGGTCCTGTCGTTCATGGCGCTGATCATGACGCGGCGCCTGACCCCCATGGTCGCCCTCATCGTGGTGCCCACGATCTTCGGCCTGATCGCCGGCGCCGGCCTCGGTCTCGGCGACATGGTGATCGACGCGATCAGCAAGATGGCGCCCACGGCGGCCCTGCTGATGTTCGCGATCATGTACTTCGGCATCATGATCGATGTCGGCCTGTTCGACCCGCTGATCCGCGTGATCACGCGCGTGCTGGGCGACGACCCGGCCAAGATCGTGCTTGGCACGGCGATCCTCGCCGGCGCCGTCTCGCTCGACGGCGACGGCTCGACCACCTTCATCATCACGACCTCGGCGATGCTGCCGCTCTACCTGCGCCTGGGGATGAGCCCCGTCGTGCTCACCTGTGTCGCGGGCCTGATGAACGGCACGATGAACATCGTCCCGTGGGGCGGTCCGACCGTCCGCGCGGCGACCGCACTGGGCCTCCAGCCGACCGACGTCTTCGTGCCGATGATCCCCTCGCTCGCCGCGGGCCTCGTCGTCTCTCTTGCCTTCGCGTGGTTCCTGGGCCTCGCCGAGCGCAAGCGCCTCGCGGGCGTCGTCGACACCTCGAAGCTCGACACCCCCGGGGTCTTCGGTCGTCTCGGCGGTCCGGCGCTGGTGCGCGGCGCGGAGCCCAAGCCCGGGGCTGCCGCCTCGCTGCGCACCGGGAACATCGTCACCGTCCGCGGCGGCCGCGACGCCGTCGCCGCGACCCAGCTGGTCGACACGGCCGACACCGCGATGGCCGACACGATGCTCGACCCGAACCGCGCGACGCTCCGCCCGAAGCTCATCTGGTTCAACCTCGCGCTGACCGTCGCCGTCATGGTGCTGCTGGTGATGGACATCTTCCCGCTCGCGTTCGTGTTCATGGTCGGTGCGGCGCTCGCCCTCATCGTGAATTTCCCGAAGCTGCGCGGACAGGCCGACGAGATCGTCGCCCACGCGCCCAGCATCGTGGGGGTCGTGTCGATGGTGCTCGCCGCCGGCGTCCTCGTGGGCGTGCTGAACGGCACCGGCATGGTGACCGCGATGGCGTCGTGGATCACCGACGTGATCCCCTCGTCGATGGGGCCCTTCCTCGCCGTCATCACGGGCGTCCTGTCGATCCCGTTCACGTTCTTCATGTCGAACGACGCGTTCTACTTCGGCATCCTCCCGGTGCTCGCCGAGAGCGCCGCGAACTACGGCATCGCCCCGGTCGAGATGGCCCGCGCCTCGATCACCGGCCAGCCCGTGCACCTGCAGAGCCCGCTGGTCCCCGCGATCCTGCTGCTCGTCTCGCTCGCGGGCGTCAACCTCGGCGACCACCACAAGAAGGTGCTGTGG
>NZ_JARHXC010000199.1:0-13178 GCF_029222405.1 Microbacterium sp. Kw_RZR3
GATTCTTTTCGGTCAGTGTGCGGCGTCGTACGCCGAGAGAACAGCGGAGGAAATGCGACCGCGCGGATTGATCGAGTGCCCGTTCTTCTCCGCCCAGGCACGCACATCCGCGAGGTCTCGAGAAGAAGGAACACGGCCGCGCGACGCGCGATGTGCGGCATGGTTCGATGAGCCGATCGAGCGCGCCGCCGTCGTGAACGGTTCGAATGCCTCGCGCAGCTTCGCGGCATTCTTTTCGGAGAGATCGATCTCGTAGGCGCGACCCTCGAGAGAAAATGTGATCGTCGATCCGCTTTCGAGGACGGAACCGTCGAGATCGTCGATCAACTGCGTGATGTGCTTCTTGGCCATGCCGCGATCATAAGACCGGCGATATGGCGTCACGGGGCGAAAGAATGGTAATTCACCCCTCGACTAACCCGCCGATCGGAACACATCCCCTCACCCCTCGGAGCGAGAAGCACCGCCCTCAATCGCACCGATCCGGCGATCCTCATCGTGCGTGAGTTCGTTCGAGAGGAATTCGTCGTCGGTGGGCAGGTGTAGCGCGAATCGCGCGTACGCGGATACCCGCAGAACCGCCTCACGGACGGAGATCTCCAGAACGTGACCACCGAGCGCACGGTCCTCGCTGAGGAAATGCAGGTGAAGACCCGCGACGGTGATGCCCTGATAGAGGCCCGGCATCCAGAACCCCACGACCGTTCCGCGCACGTCGTGGGATACCGTCTCGATCTGCTCCGCGGTGACCTCGGCGAGACGTCGGAACGGCGGTTGTTCGCGCGGCGTGAGGCGCGTACGAACCCGCGCCACGACGCCGTCCAGGCGGATCGCGTGGAACAGGTTCCGACTGACGAGGACGCCGTCGATCTCCGCCGCCAGCGCCGGTCCGTCGAGGTCGCGGACGGTGCGGGAGAGCGGTTCCCCGAGAGAGCACATGTCGAGAAACGGCATGGTCTCGTCGTCGCTCATGCGACGAGGAGGCCCCTCCGTGGTGCACGCGAAGAATTCACCGTCGAGCACGATGACTTCGCCGCCGAATCGCTCACAGCATCCGATGCCGGTATCACCGAGGGCGCGCGCGTCACCCACGGTGATACCGGTGGAATACAACCCACCCAGAAGGGCGTCGAGAGCGGCGAATTGCGTGACGACACCCGGGTCGATCACTGCTGCGGGGCGAATGTCCCCCGCCACGATCAGGACTGAGCGGCCGAATACGCTTCGAGCACCGCGGCGGGAACGCGACCGCGGTCGCTCACGGTGTGCCCGTTCGCCCGCGCCCACTCGCGCACTGCGCCGAGATCCAGGTCGTTGTCGCGGCGTGCGGCACGAGGGCGACGCGACGTGGTCGTCGTCCGCGACACCGAGCGCGCGGCATCGACGAAAGGAGCGATGGCGTTGTAGAACTTATCCGCATTGCGGTTCGACAAATCGATTTCGTAGGCACGGCCTTCGACGGAGAAGGTGATCTGCTTTCCTTCGCCCTCTTCGAGGACGGAGCCGTCGAGATCGTCAACAAGGTGAGTGATGTGCTTGATTGCCATGATGCATAAAACGCTACACCTTTTCCGCAATTGACAGCGACATTCGAGAATGTCATACACCCTCTCGCGCACGTTCAGGGGGCGATAGGCACGAGCGACGGGAAGCGCTATCCTCCCCCGTGGCGTTCGCACGGAGAGCGCCCGTTAGGAGAGTTGCGCGTGAGCCTATTCCGCACGAAGTCGGTCGAGCAGTCGATCGCCGACACCGACGAGCCGGAGTTCCGGCTGAAGAAGTCCCTCAGCGCCGTCGACCTGACCGTCTTCGGCGTCGGCGTGGTCATCGGCGCCGGTATCTTCACCCTCACCGGGCGCGCGGCCCACGATGTCGCCGGTCCCGCCGTCGTGATCAGCTTCGTCATCGCGGCGATCGCCTGCGGCCTCGCGGCGATGTGCTACGCCGAATTCGCGTCAACGGTGCCGGTCTCGGGCTCGGCCTACACGTTCTCGTACGCCTCGCTGGGCGAGCTCTTCGCTTGGATCATCGGGTGGGACCTCATCCTCGAGATGTTCCTCGGCGCGAGCGTCGTCGCGCAGGGGTGGAGCGCCTATCTCTCGGCTTTCCTGCAGCAGCTCGGCGTCGCCCTGCCCGCGGCCATCAGCTCGGGAGGCGTCGTCGACATCCCGGCCATTCTCCTGGTGCTCGTCTTGGGTGGCCTGATGACGATCGGCATCAAGGAATCGCTGCGGGTGAATCTCGTCCTCGTCGCGGTGAAGTTGTTCATCGTGCTGTTCGTCATCATCGCGGGCATCATGTTCATCGCCCCGGCGAACTACGACCCGTTCATTCCGGCATCCGTCCCCACCGAGTCGACCTCGGGCCTGACGCAGCCCCTGCTGCAGTTCCTCTCCGGCTTGCAGCCGGCGACGTTCGGCGTCGGCGGCATCCTCGCGGGTGCAGCGCTGGTCTTCTTCGCCTACATCGGCTTCGACGTCGTCGCGACGACCGCCGAAGAGACGAAGAAGCCTCAGCGCGACCTGCCGATCGGCATCATCGCCTCGCTCGTCATCTGCACGATCCTCTACTGCGCGGTCGCGATCGTCGTGACGGGAATGGTCCCCTACGACCAGCTGAACCCGAAGGCCGCGCTGGCCGAGGCCTTCGCCTTCCACGGCCAGACCTGGATGGCCACCGTCATCGCGGCGGGCGCCGTCGCGGGCCTCACCACCGTCGTGCTCACGCTGCTCATCGGAGCCACGCGCATCATCTTCGCCATGTCGCGCGACCGACTCCTGCCGGGCGCTCTGGCGAAGGTGCACCCCCGCTTCCGCACCCCGTGGGTCATCTCGATCATCGTCACCGCGGTGGTGGCGGTCGTGGCCGGCCTCACGCCGGTCGGCATCCTCGAAGAGATGGTCAACATCGGCACCCTCTCGGCCTTCGTGCTCGTCTCGATCGGCGTGGTGGTGCTGCGCCGGACGCGGCCCGACCTCAAGCGCGGATTCCGCGTCCCGCTGAGCCCGGTGCTTCCGATCCTGTCGGCGGCGATCTGCACCTACCTGATGCTCAACCTGTCGGTCGAGACGTGGTTGCGCTTCCTCATCTGGCTGGCGATCGGGTTCGCGATCTACTTCGCGTACTCGCGCCGGCACGCGCGCGTCGGCATGCAGGACGTGACGCCTCAGGTCATCGCTCGACCGAAGGACTGATCGATTCCGGATGCCAGGGTCTGCGGGGCCGCATCACGAAGCAGCTATCCGCGATACGTGCGCGATACGTCCTTCCCCCTAGGGTGAGAAGCGTCTGTCACCGACGATCACCACTCCGGGGGGTTTCATGGGGATCGCACGCACGTGGGTCTTTCCGATTCTGCGTCTGCTTCTGGTCGCGCTCGTCGCGGCCGCTCTGATCAAATTGGCGTTCTTCCCTGACCGACCGGCGGACGCCTCTCCGGCGGAACCCACGGGCGCGATCGTCGAGCCGCGCGTCGCGGCCGCCCTGGGGACCATCACGAACGATGTCGTCGTCGCCGCAACCGTGGCCGCCGACCCGGCCGTGCCGGTGAAGTCCACCGCCGGCGGCGTGGTGAACAAGATCTTCATCACCCAGGGGTCGGGTGTGAACCAGGGCGACGTGATCTTCAACGTCAAAGTCACGATCGAACGAGATCCGGCCGACAGCGTGGATGCAGAGGGCAAGCCCAAGCCCGCGATCTTCCGTTACGAAGACGTCACCGCCCCGGCAGGCGGCACGCTCAGCTCGCTCGCCGTCATCGAGGGCCAGGAGGTCACCGTCGGGATGGCGGCGGGGAACGTCGCGCCCCCGAGCTTCTCGGTGACGGGCACGCTCGAAGCGGCGCAGCAGTACCGCCTGCTCAACCGTCCGACCGAGGCATCCGTCGCCATCACCGGCGGACCCGCACCCTTCACGTGCACGAACCTGCGCCTGGTCACGCCTCTCGCGGGAAGCTCCGGTGACGGGGAGTCGACGGGCGGTAGCGGCACTTCCTCCTCGGCGGGCGGCTCCGGCACGACCGTGACGTGCGCCGTCCCGAGCGAGGTCACCGTGTTCGCGGGCCTCGCCGCCGAGATGACCATCGCCGGCGGCAAGGCCGAGAACGTGCTCGTCATCCCGACCACCGCCGTCCGGGGCGCCGCCCAGAGCGGCACGGTCTGGGTGTCGACGGCCGACGGCGCGACCGAGGAGCGCCCCGTCGCCCTCGGCCTGACGGACGGGACCCAGGTCGAGATCACGCAGGGATTGACCGAGGGCGAAGAGGTGCTCGAGTTCGCTCCCGGGGCGATGGCGGGATCGGGTGCGGGAGACAACTGCACCACGTACCCCGACGGCACGATGTTCTGCGAGTCGGTACCGGCGTCGTGAGCCTCCTCCGACTCGAAGACGTCACCCGCACGGTCATCCCCCCGGATCAACCCGCCCTCACGATCCTCTCCGGGGTGAACCTCACCATCGAGCCGGGCGACCACGTGTCGATCGTCGGCCGTTCCGGCTCGGGGAAGTCCACTCTGCTGAACCTGCTCGGTCTGCTCGACCTTCCGACCAGCGGCGTGATCAGCTTCGACGACCGCCCGGTGAAGAGCTACTCGAGCGCCCGACGCGATCGACTGCGCGGCGCGTCGATCGGCTTCGTCTTCCAGCAGTTCAACCTCCTCGCGGGACGCACGGCACTCGAGAACGTCACGATGCCGTTGCTCTACTCGTCGGGACGGACGTTCTGGCAGCGCAAACGGATCGCGGCCGAGATGCTCGAGCTGGTCGGTCTCGGGCACCGGCTGAACAGCATGCCCGACCGCCTGTCCGGCGGAGAGCAGCAGCGCGTCGCGATCGCCCGTTCCCTCGTACGCGGGCCGCGCCTGATCCTCGCCGACGAGCCCACGGGTGCCCTCGACCTCGACACCGGCCAGAGCGTCATGGAGCTGATCGACGACGTCGCCGAGCGCACCGGCGCGGCGCAGGTCGTCATCACGCACGACCCGATGATCGCTCGGCGCGCGCGCCGGCACTTCCGCCTGGATCGCGGCATCCTGACGCCCGTCGATGATCCCGCCTTCGAGCCGCTCACGCGCCGCGAGATCCGCGAGATGGCGCCGGTCGAGCCGAGCGGTGCGGCGACTGAGGACGACGCCGACATGCTCGACCTGTTCGCCGATGATCGGAAGGACGCCTGATGCGCGGG
Organism: Microbacterium sp. Kw_RZR3; assembly: GCF_029222405.1. NCBI lineage: Bacteria > Bacillati > Actinomycetota > Actinomycetes > Micrococcales > Microbacteriaceae > Microbacterium > Microbacterium sp. Kw_RZR3. The sequence goes on from NZ_JARHXC010000199.1 coordinate 5,183, forward strand.
CTCACCGGCTTCGTCGGCGCTCTGCTCGAGGCCTGGCAGGAGGTACGCGTGCACCGCACGCGCGTGCTCCTTTCGCTCATCGGCGTCGCCGTGGCCGTGTGCTCGCTGACCACGGTGGTCGCCCTCGGCGCGATCGTGCAGCAGGCGAACCAGGAGCTCAGCGAACGTCAGGGCGGCAGGCCAGCCACGCTTTACGTCTCCGCGTTCCGTCTGGACGGGGCGATCGACCCGGCGGACATGGATGCCGCGTGGAGCAAGGTCCTCGAGCGCTACGACATCTCCTACGCGTCGCGTGTGCAGAACACCGTCCAGATGGTCCCGTTCGCGACGGGCGCGGTCCAGGTCGGAACGCAGGCCGTCGACCAGCCTTTCGGAGAGATGCACCGCGTCCAACTCACCGAGGGCTCGTGGTTCTCGCCGACCGACGAGCAACAGCTCGCGCCGCGGATCATCGTGAACGAGGTCTTCTGGGACCGCATGGGCCGGCCACCGCTCGAAAGCCACCCCGTGGTGGCCCTCGGCGGCGACGGCGTCCCGGGCGCGGCATCCGGAATCCCCGCCGGCGGCACGCTCGCGGTGGTCGTCGGGGTGACGCCCGCCAGCACGTGGGAGACCGAGCCGACGATGATCATGCTCGCGCGGCACGCGGAGGCGATGCAGAAGGCCGCCACCGGTGAACGCGGGTCGGCCGCCGCGGCCGCGGACCCGTACGGCGGCGGAGGAGCACCGCAGACCCAGTACGAGATGTGGGTACCGCCCGAACTCGCGGACGCCCTCACAGCGGCCGTCACGCGCGACCTGCAGGCGGCCCTCGGCGACGGCACCGAGGTGAACGTGTCGCGGCAGGACTGGGCGCAGTACGGCAACGACCCGTTCCTGGTGACGAAGCTCGTGGTGATCGGGATCGCGGTGCTCGTCCTCCTGCTCGGCGCGCTGGGCCTGGTCAACATCGCCCTGGTCACGGTCAAGCAGCGGGTGCGCGAGATCGGTATCCGACGCAGCTTCGGAGCGACGGCGGGTCGGGTCTTCTTCGCCGTGATGATGGAGAGCGTGGTCGCCACGGTCGTCGCGGGCGCCCTCGGCGTGGTGGCGGCGATCCTGATCGTGCAGTCACCGGCGATGCGCGACCTCGTCGGTCAGGGCATGGTCAGCGACTTCCCGCCCTTCCCCGTGGATGCCGCGATCGTCGGTCTCGTCGCGGCCACCGCGGTGGGGGCGTTGGCGGGCCTGCTGCCGGCCCTCGTCGCGGTGCGGGTCAAGGTGATCGACGCGATCCGCTACTGACGTCCGCGCCGGAGCCTCGCGGCGCGGCGGAGCGCCCGATAGGTTCGGAACGTGACCGACTCCTCGAGCGCCGTGCCGCCACCCTCCGCCCTGCCCGACGGGGTCGCTCCCCCGACGCCCACCGATTCGCTCCCCGCGATGGACATCACGGGCCTCGTGAAGCGGTTCGGCGAGAAGGTCGCCGTCGCCGGTCTCGACCTCCGCGTCCCCGCGGGGTCGTTCTACGGCCTGGTCGGTCCGAATGGCGCCGGGAAGACGACGACGCTGTCGATGGCGACGGGACTGCTGCGCCCCGACGCCGGAACGGTTCACATCCACGGCGTCGACGTGTGGGCACAGCCGGTCGAAGCCAAGAAGCTGATCGGCAACCTCGCCGATGGGGTGCGGCTCTTCGACCGCCTCACCGGCGAACAGCTCGTGACCTACACGGGCATGATGTTCGGCCTCACACGCGACGAGGTCGCCACGCGCACGGCCGACCTCCTGGGCATCATGGACCTGACCGAGGCCGCCGGCACGCCCGTCGTCGACTACTCCGCTGGCATGACCAAGAAGGTCGCCCTCGCCTGCGCTCTCGTGCACGCGCCGCGCCTGCTGGTGCTCGACGAGCCCTTCGAGTCGGTGGACCCCGTGTCGGCCGCCAACATCGAGGACATCCTCCGCGGCTACACCGCCTCGGGAGGCACGGTCATCGTCTCGAGTCACTCGATGGACCTCGTGCAGCGCATGTGCGACCACGTCGCCGTCATCGCTCAGGGCCGGCTGCTGGCATCCGGAACCGTCGACGAGGTGCGCGCCGGGAAGACGCTGCAGGACCGGTTCGTCGAGCTCGTCGGCGGCCGCCACCACGCGGAGGGGCCGCAGTGGTTGCGACAGTCCTGAGGATCCGTTTCCGCGTCCTCGGCAACACCCTCGCGCGCAGCCCGATGCAGTTGGTCGGGTTCATCTTCGGCGTGATCGGCGCGCTCTGGATGCTGCTGTTCGCGGCGGTCGGGTTGTTCTTCGTCGGCACGCTCGACTTCGACACGGCCCGAGCCGCCGTCACGGGAGCCGGGGCCGTGCTGATCCTCGGGTGGGTCGTCGGTCCGATCTTCGCGACCGGCGTCGACACGACGCTGGATCCCGCGAAGCTCGCACCCTTCCCCATGACCACCACGCAGATGATGATCGCGATCACCGCGGGCGGGCTCACCGGCGTCGGTGGCCTCGCGACCGTCGTCGCGAGTCTGCTCACCTTCCTCGTGTGGGTGCATGAGCCGGTTGCCGCGATCGCCGCGATCGTGTGCGTCCCGATCGGCGTGCTGATCTGCGTGGTCGCCTCGCGCGCCGTGACGGCGCTGGCATCCGGAATCGGCGGCGGCCGGCGCACGAAGGAGCTGATCGGCCTCGTCGCGTTCGCGCTGGTGATCTTCGCGAGCCCGATCCTCATCGGCATCCTGAACGCGGTGCAGTCCGCCACCGAGCAGGGATTGCAGCTGCAGACGCTCGTCGGCGCCATCTCGTGGACGCCGATCGGCGCCGCCTGGGCCGTGCCGGGAGACCTCGCGACCGGCTCGTGGCTGACCGCGATCCTGAAGTTCGTGATCGCCGTCGCGACACTCGCCGTGCTGTGGGTGCTGTGGTTCCGCAACCTGTCGGCGTCCGTCATCGCCCCGCCCGCGCGGTCGACGGCGAAGCGCAAGACCGGCTCGCTCGGCTGGTTCGGCATCATGCCGTCGAACCCGGTCGGCGCGACCTGGGCCCGCTCGCTCACGTCGTGGACCCGCGACCTGCGTTACATCCGGCAGCTGCTGCTCATCCCGTTCGCGCCGATCCTCGTGCTCATCTACTCGCAGTGGGACGTCAGCGGACCGTTCTTCGCCCTCTCGGGCCTGCTGGTCGGGTTCTTCGCGGGGGTGCTCCCCTACTCCGACATCTCGTACGACGGCACGGCTTTCGCGACCGTCATGCAGACCGGGATCCGCGGCCGCGCGGATCGACTCGGGCGCACGCTGGGCACCGCAAGCGTCGCTGTTCCGCTCGTCGTCGCCGCCGACATCGTCACTCTCGCGATCTCGGGACGGTGGGATCTCCTGCCGCCGGTGCTCGGCGCCTCGCTCGGCTTGACGCTCATCGGTTTCGGCATCAGCGCGGTGAGCTCGGCGTTCCTCGTCGTCCCGACCCCGGCGCCCGGCGATTCGCCGTTCAAGCGCGTGCCGGGGTCCTCGTTCTCGATGTTCCTGACGTTCTTCCTGTGCTGGGCCCTCGTCGCGATCATCGGGCTGCCGACGGTGATCCCCGCCATGATCGCCACGTTCGCCGGGTCGAGTGTCGCGGGATGGATCGCGTTCGTCGTCGGGCCGGTGCTCGGCGTCGCGGTGCTGGCGGCCGGCGTCGTGATCGGCGGCAAACGCTTCGACACCAACGCGCCAGGCCTGCTCGTTCAGTTGCGGTCGTTCCAGGGGGCGTAGAGGGGCGGATGCCGTTCGCCCGGCGCCGGGTCGGGGCCGGGCGATCTCAGTGCCGACGTCAGGCCGACGAGGGGCCGGCTCCGCGAAGGGCCTGATCGACGACGCGCTCGCAGTAGCTCTCGGCGGCGAGCGGGTCGTCGAACGGAGACGGCGCGAAGCCCATCAGGGTTCCCACCAGCGCCGAACCCGTGATCGCCTGCAGCAGCACGTCGGCGTCGCATCGATCCGACAGTTCGCCTCGCTCAATGGCCGCCTGCACCAGGCCGCGATTGCCGACGTGGATGACCGTACGCAGTCGTTCGAAGTACTGGTCGAAGACGGCGGGCTGCGAGGCGCGTTCAGCGCTCACGCGCAGGACGAAACTGCCCTGGTCGGAGAACATGAGTCGCAGCACCGAGAGAGCGATCTCGCGAAGGTGACCGCGGATGTCCGTCCCGTCCGTCTGGGCGGGCTCGAGCACGTGCGAACGCAGAGCTTCGTCCAGCAGCTCGTCCGCCGAGGACCATCGGCGGTAGATCGCGGGTTTACCGACGCCTGACTCGCGGGCGACGGCGTCGAACGTGAGACCCGCTCGACCCGATGCGGCATAGACGCGCTGCGCCGCCATCAACACCCTCGCGTTGATCTCGGGGTCACGAGGGCGGCCGGTTCGCTGTCGAGTGTCCGCCACGCGGTCCACGATACCGACGGCGATCCCGGGGACGGGCCGACCGTTGCATGGACGAGGGGATGGGTCTAACGTCACTTACGTACGATGTCCGTACGTAAGTGACGAAGGAGTCCCAGATGACCACCACCCTCCCGCCGGCAGGCTCAGCGAACGCACCGTTCGTCCTCACCGAGGAGCTTCTGTGGGGCGACATCGCGAGATGGCGACGGTTCGGCGACGTCGTGCCGGCGGGCCACTCTCTCGCGCTCGACGGATCCGTGGACTATGGGCTGTTCGGCCCGGGGTCGGTCACGTGGAAGGTGGTTCTGCATCCCGCGATCATCGTGTTCGAGAGTCCCGCCCAAGCCGTCCTGCAGTTCCTCTACAAGCCCATCACCGCGGGGATCCGAGACGCCGACCCCATCTCCCGGCGCGCGCGCTCCGGCAAGTTCACCTGGTTCGACTTCTTCGAGCGGTTCCAGCGCAATTCGGGGATGCACGCACCGATGTGGCTGGGCGACACCGAGACCGCGACGCGGATGGCGACCCACCTGCACCGTATCCACGGCCACGTGCAGGGTCCGGTGATCGATCCCGACGACGCGTCGCTCGGCGGGTATGCCGCAGCCGAACCCCGCGACGCCATGTGGGCCGCGATCACGGAGATGCACGCGATGCTCCTTGCGTACGAAAGTCTCGCCTGGCACGGAGACGAACCGCCGCGCCCGCTCTCACCGGAAGAGCGTGACCAGTACGTCGCCGAGATGGCGCCGTACCTCCGGCTCGTGGGTGCCGAGGAGTCGGAGATCCCGCACAGCATGGCCGACCTCGACGCGCTCTACGAGAAGTACTCGCCCTACTTCGGCCACCGCGAGAGCGTTTTCCGTGATCTCGAAACGGGCGTCGACATGATGCTGCAGTACCGTCAGGTGGCGGAAACGAACTGGCATCCGAGCCACGCACTCGCCACGGACGTCCTCGCCGAGACCTACAACGACTGGCACGACGTCATGCCGGCCATCCTCCCCGAGAAACTGCAGCTGGCGGCCGGCCGGACGCGCGAGCAGGTCGACGCCTCCGGCGACGCGATCCGCGCGCGTGAAGGCGACATCCGCGCCATCCAGAGCCCGGACAGCGAGGCCCGCATCATGAAGCTGCTCTGGGGCCCGGACGGTGTGGATCTGATCACCAGCGCGCGTCGCCTGGAAGAGGAGTTCCGCGCGAAGGCGTGACCATCGTCGTGCGCACCGGCATCCGCGGCTGCGCCAGCTGACCGGACGGGGGCGGCGGACGTCACGACACGACGGCCGTCGCCCCGACGCCTGCTCAGGTCGCGCGAGTCACGCCCAGAGCGGGCAGGATGACGTCGTCGATGACCGAGATCACGTACTCCGGGGTGATCGGCGTGCGTTGCATGAGAGTGCGATAGCAGATCATCGCCGAGCCGACGGAGGCGATCATGTCGACGTCCCGGTCGGCCGGGACCTCGCCGCGCTCGATCGCGCGACGGATGAGCATCTTGTTGAGCTCCAGACGAGGAGCGACGAGCGCCGTCTGCGCCGCATCGGCGAGCTCGGGCGAGCGCGAGAGCATCGACACGATGCCCGCCATGACCTGGAGCTTCTTCTCCCCCTCCTCGATCGAGAGCGGCTTGACCATCGCGACGAGATCTCCGCGGAGCGTTCCGGTGTCGGGCACGTCGCGCGCACGGAGATCATCGCGCTTCATGCACGCCACGGCGTCGAGGACGAGCTCCTCCTTGGACGCCCAGCGACGATAGACGGTGGCCTTCCCCGCTCGCGCGCGGGCGGCGACCATGTCGATGGTCATTCCGTCGTACCCCGCCTCGGCGAGGACGTCGAGCGCGGCGTCGAGGATCTCGGCATCCCGTGATCGATCGCGCTTGCGCCCCGGTCCGGACTGCTCGTCGGCAGTGTCGACGGCTTCTGCGTCGATGAGCTCCAGCGGCGTCATCGCAGCCGACCCCCTTCTTCGTCTCTTCCGGCGATCCCGCCGAGCCCTCAGTCTAAGCGGACCGGATGAATTTCGGAACTGGCTGTTTCCGGAACTGATCAGTTCCGTATATGGTGTCGCCCATGACCTCCTCCTCGACCTCGGTGCCGCCCTCGCGCCGCCGTTGGCTGACGCTCGTCATCGTCGGCCTCGCCCAGCTCATGGTCGTCCTCGACGCGACCATCGTGAACATCGCGCTGCCCGCCGCCCAAGCCGATCTCGAATTCTCGAACGGCGATCGGCAGTGGGTCATAACGGCCTACTCGCTCGCCTTCGGCAGCCTGCTGCTGCTCGGTGGCCGGCTCTCCGACCTGATCGGGCGCAAGCTCACCTTCGTCGTCGGCCTCATCGGTTTCGCGGTGGCGTCGGCGTGGGCCGGAGCGGCACCCGACTTCGCCACGCTGGTCGCCGCCCGGGCTCTCCAAGGCGCCTTCGGGGCACTGCTGGCCCCGACCGCGCTGGCTGTCCTCACGACGACATTCACCGTGCCGAAGGAGCGCGCCCGCGCGTTCGGCGTGTTCGGGGCGATCGCCGGCGCCGGCGGTGCCGTCGGTCTCCTGCTCGGCGGCGTGCTGACCGAGAAGCTCGACTGGCGCTGGAACCTCTACATCAACGTCGTCATCGCCGCCGTGGCGGTGATCGGCGTGCTGGTCTTCGTCCCGCGCATCGAGCGTCACGGGCCGCGACCGCGGCTCGACGTGCCCGGCACGCTGCTCGTCTCGGCCGGCCTGTTCGGGGTCGTGTTCGGCTTCGCGAACGCCGAGACCGACGGGTGGGAGTCTCCCCTGGCCTGGGGCACTCTGATCGCCGCCGCCGTCCTGCTGGGAGGATTCGTCGCGTGGCAGAGCCGGGCCGCTCATCCCCTCCTGCCGCTGCAGGTGCTGCGCGATCGCAACCGGGCGGCGGCCTACATCTCGATCCTGGTGGCCGGTGCGGGGATGTTCGGCATCTTTCTCTTCGTCACCTACTTCCTGCAGGTGTCGCTCGCGTTCAGCCCGATCCAGACCGGTCTCGCGTTCCTGCCCATGATCATGATGCTCGTTCTCGCCGCCCAGCTGTCGACCAACATCTTCCTGCCCCGCTTCGGGCCGAAGATCATGGTGACGATCGGGATGACGCTCGGGGTGCTCGGCATGCTCCTCCTCACGCGGCTCGACCTGGACAGCTCGTACGTCGCGAACGTGCTGCCGGCGCTCGTCGTCATGGGAAGCGCGATGGGCACGATCATGCCCGGCTCCATGCAGACCGCCACCCTCGGGGTCGACCGGCACTTCGCAGGCGTGGCGTCGGCGCTCGTGAACACGAGCCAGCAGGTCGGCGGCTCGATCGGCACGGCGATGTTGAACACGATCGCCGCCGCCGCCGCGACCGACTACATCACCGCCCACGCACCTGCCTCGCCCGAGGTCATCGCAAGTGCGGCGGTGGCCAGTTACTCCACCGTGTACTGGTGGGCCACCGGGATCTTCGCCGTCGGCGCCGTCGTGGCGGGACTGCTGTTCCGCACACGCGCGGCGACGGCCGCACTGCTCGCGGAGCGCCCTCCCGTGGCGGACGGGGCCGCGGAGCCCGTCGTGGCGCACTGACTCCGAGCGGGCAC
>NZ_JARHXC010000019.1:0-3334 GCF_029222405.1 Microbacterium sp. Kw_RZR3
ACGACGACCTCGGGGGTCAGCAGGTAGGAGGGCACGACCTTCTTGCCGTTGTCGTAGGTCTTCTCGTCGTTGACCTCGACGGTCTTGCCGTCCTTGATCTCCTGGATCATCGTGAACACGCGGTCACCGAGGGCGCGGGTGTCCTTCCAGACGGTCATCGCCTGAGCGCCGTCGAGGATCGCCTTGACGTTGGCCTTGTCGGCATCCTGGCCCGTGATGATCGGGTAGTCGGCGCCCGGGGTGTACCCGGCCGACTTCAGCGACGCCTCGATACCGATGGCGAGGCTGTCGTTGGGCGAGAGCACCACGTTGACCTTCTTGCCGTCGCCGTAGAACGACGAGAGGCGGTTGTCCATCTCGGCCTGCGCCTTGTCGGACGCCCAGCCCTGGATGCCGATCGACGCCCACGCGTCGTCGTTGGCCGGCGACTTGCCGCTGGGAACGACCAGCTGGCCCTTGTCGACGTACGGCTTCAGCACGTCCCACGCACCGGCGAAGAAGAACTTCGCGTTGTTGTCGTCGGGGCTGCCGGCGAAGGGCTCGAGGTTGAACGGACCCTTGCCGTCCTTGAGGCCGAGCTGCTCCTCGATGAACTGACCCTGGAGGGTGCCGACCTTGTAGTTGTCGAACGTGGCGTAGTAGTCGACGTTCTCGCTGCCGTTGATGAGGCGGTCGTAGGCGATGACCGTGGCGTTCTGCGCCTTGGCCTCCTGCAGCACCGGTCCCAGGGTCGATCCGTCGATCGCGGCGATCACGAGGATCTTCGCTCCGCCCGAGATCTGGTTCTGGATCTGGCTGATCTGCTGGTCGGTCTTGTTGTCGGCGTACTGCAGGTCGACGGTGCAACCGGCGTCGGTGAGCTTCTTCTGGAGCTGCTCGCCGTCGTTGATCCAGCGCTCGAGGCTTCGGGTCGGCATCGCGATACCGACGTTGCACTCGGTGCCGCCGCCGGAGGCGTCGCCGCCGCCGGAGGTCGCGCGCTCCGAGCTGCACGCTCCGAGACCGACGGCGAGTGCGGCGATGGCCGCACCGGTCAGGATTTTCTTCAGCATGTGATCTGCGTTCCTCTCTGAACTGCAGGGACCCCCATGGTCGTACCCGTGCCCTCCCCGGCACAGATCGGGTACGCCTTCGTCCCGGCTCTCTGGTTGCCGTCGCAATTATGACGGCTCCGAAAAATTATCTAGCCGCGGGGGTTTTGTCTATAGCCACGTCAAAATTCACCCCGGCCGTGATCAGACCGTGATCAACGCTCGTCGCGGTCCATCCCGGACCACAGGTCACCGCACTCCACGAGTTCTGCATTCTGCGCGATCAGGTACGGCCGGGCCCCGATGTCTCCGCTCACCGCGGCGCTTGGGGTTGATCGTGCGAGGCCGCGTTCTCAGACAATGCCCCGCGATCATCGCGCCCGCCACATGGAGACAGACCATGACGAACATGACTCGGGTGAACTTCAGGCGCTCGATCTAGGGCCGCCAGATGATCTCACTGGCGAGTTTCACGGCCCTCAGGAGGCCTGAGTCCGCGTCCTCGCCACGATCAGTGAAGGCGCGGACTCCCCGCAGGCCACGAGCCGCGCCGCCGCCCCAAAGGATAGGAGCTCGCAATGAACCTAAGCCGGTTCTATCCGACGAGATTTCGTCGCATGTTCGTCATCGGCGCGCTGATGGCCGCCACACTGATCACCATTCAGGCGCCGGCCGTGGCGCAAGCGAGCGATTGCCGATGGATCTTTTGCGGAACGGTGAAGAACGCAAGCACTTCGCAGTTCTCCGTCTTGGTGGGATCCAACTGGAGCAACTCAGCGGGCCGCCCTACCGGAGTCACTTCCTCTTTGCGTCCCGGGCAGACTTCACGGGACGCCATGAAGGACGCAGATGGGTATTTGCTCGTCAAGGGAGTTTGCGCGTGGTTCTATGGGGCTGGCGGCACGACCCAAGCCAAGAACTACCTCAAAGGAGACGGCGCCTGGCACAAAATCGGCGACGACTTCGCGTTCACCCTCAATACGTACAGGTGCTGAAGAACCATGAGAGACAAACTGCTCGTAACCGCACTTCTCGGGTTGTCGTTCGTCGTGGGCGTGCTGGTCAGCCTCACGGTGCCGTTCATCGCCCTCTCCGCGGTCGGAGCCGACGCGCCGTCGTTTACTCCTTATTTGGCAGCCACGTTGGTCGCCTTGGTGGCGATCGGACACGGCTACGTCGCCTTCCGGGTTTACCGCGCAAGACTCGCTTAGCGCACCGTTTCCGAGCTCGTTGTCGGCCCTCCAACTCGTGGTCCGCTTAGTTGCGACGGGGTTTTGCGCCTTGTCGTCAGCAGCCCGCTCGCTGCCTTGAATTTGTCTGTCCCGAGCGGTGCCCCCGCTCTCTCCCGCCACGTCAAAATTCACCCCGGCCGTGATCAGACCGTAATCAACGCTCGTCGCGGTCCATCCCGGACCACAGGTCACCGCACTCCACGAGCTCCGCGTTCTGGGCGATCAGGTACGGCCGGGCCCCGATGTCGCCGCTCACCGCGGCGCTCACCGCGTCCCAATGCGCGCGTCCGATCAGCACGGGGTGTCCGGGTGAGCCATCGTAGACCGCCTGCGCGAGCGCGTCGGGCTCTGCGCGACGGACGAGGCGTGCGATCGCCGCGGGGCTGGCATCCGGAGTGTCGACCGGCATGACGACCGCGGCCGGAGAGGTCCCGGATGCCGCGGACGCAAGGCTCGCGCGAAGGGATGCCGAGACGCCCGACGCCCAGTCGGGAACGGGCACGATCGTGACATCGGACGGGACGAGCGGGGCGGCCTCGCCGACCGACGCCCCGAGTGCGACGAGGATCTCGCCGCACCCGCCCGCGCGCAGAGCGCGGACCGCAAGGGCCACCCACGGCGTGCCCGCGGGGGTGCGCGCGAGTGCCTTGGGGCCGCCGAAACGGCGCCCCGCGCCCGCCGCCAGGACCACTCCGCACGGCGGTTCGAGGGCGGCGGCGGGCATGGTCACGACAGCGTAGCGTGCACGAAACACGCCCCGAGTACGGTCGCGTCCATGCTCGATCTGGCCGCCGACCTGCTGCCGCTGCTCGACGCGGGAGTGCCCGTCGCCGCGGTCACGGTCACCGCGGTCGTGCGCAGCGCTCCGCGCGGAGTGGGCGCCACGCTCGCCGTCACGCGGGACGCGCGGGTGATCGGGTCGATCTCAGGCGGCTGCGTCGAGAACGACGCCGTGATGCTCGGCCTCGACGCGCTGCGCACGGGAGAGGTGCGTCGCGCACGCTTCGGGTTCTCGGACGACGGCGTCGTCACGCCCATCGCCGCGGGGCTCGCGTGCGGCGGGGCCGTCGA
>NZ_JARHXC010000001.1:0-414 GCF_029222405.1 Microbacterium sp. Kw_RZR3
AAAACCTTCTGCTGGTACTTCGCCGACGACGAGTACCTATCCACCGTCGCCACCTTGCGACCATCGATATACACATCATTGATTCCCGACGCCGACGTCTTCCTCGACACCCACGACACCGCCGGACCCGTAAACGTCAAAGACACCGCAACCGACGCCCCATACGCCGTCGCATTGCTCCCACCAGAATCGAACGACGACGAACCAGTCGACCAATTCGACCCCTCATACACAATCGCCGACGCATCGTTCTCCCACACACCCGCACCCACCGGATCCGGAGTCGGCTGCGCCTCGGGCACACCGACGATGAACGCATCCAGCGTCAACCCCGTGCCCGAAGCCGCCGCGTTCTTCTGACCCGTGTTGCGAACGGTGATCGTGTGCTTCCCATCCGACAGATCCGTGACCTCG